>JAYUYB010000817.1:0-2676 GCA_043752655.1 Chloroflexota bacterium | reverse complement strand
GCAGCTCTTTCAGCAGGCCGCGACGCTGCGCCCCGACCTGATCTTCGCTTCCTACTGCGGCCCGGCGGCAAGCCAGTTTGTGCGGGCCTACGCCGAGGCTGGCCTGGCCGGCCGCATCCCGCTGCTCGGCTCCGGGATGCTCACCGACGCGCCCCTGCTCGCCGAGCAAGGTGCAGCCGCCCTCGGCATCCGCACTGCCCGCGCCTGGCCCGAAACGCCTACAACCAGTGTCGGCCACGACTTTGCCGCCGCCTACCTCGCCCAGCATCAGCAGCTGCCGGATGGCTTTGCAATCCTGGGCTTCGAGCTGGGGCTGCTGGTGGCGCAGGCCCTCGCCGCCATGGACCCTACCCAAACTGCGCCTGATCAGCTGCGCAAGGCCCTCGCCGAGGCCGCAGCCGACGGCCCGCGCGGTCGCCTCGCCTTCGACCCTCAGACTCGCAGCACCGCCCCGGCGACGATCTTTCTGCGCGAGGTGCAGCTCGGCGCTGCGGGGTGCTCAAACGTTGAGGTGGCCGAGCTCCCTGCCCCTGATCCGGCTGACTCATGCTTCGAGCCCGCGCGCACCGGCCTGCGCAGCGGCTGGCTCAATACCTACCTCAGCGCCTAAACACCGCCCAGATGCGTCTCGATCTGCTTCCTTATTGCCCGACGACTGGAGAATACGATGTCTCTGCGGTTCTGCTCAACAAAGCGCACGCTCTCCGCGCTTGGCGCTGCCCTCATCCTCGCCCTGCTTGTCCCGGCCCTGGCGGCGTTTGGGGCCGAGGTCGGCAGCGACGATCTGCGCGTCAGCGATATGGCCGGCCTCGGCACCACCACCGGCGTGGCGCTGAACGCCGGCATCGCCTACAACAGCAGCAGCGAGCGCTACCTCGCCGTCTGGTCTGGCACCGAGACGGCAGCTAGCGGCGAGCAGAACCGCATCTACGGCCAGCTGATCAACGCCCGCACCGGCGCCGAGGTCGGCAGCAACGATTATCTCGTGGGCGAGGTGCCGCCGGCTGTCGGCGTCGGCGCCACCTTCGACGCAAACGACCCGGTGATCATCTATAACTCGGTCGCCGACGAGTTCTTTGTGATCTTTGTCGGCAATCGCCTCGCCGTCGGCACCGATACCGAGGTGTTCGGCCAGCGCCTGCTCAGCGACGGCACCCGCAACGGCGAGGCGTTCCAGATCAGCACATGCGGCACGGCGGGCAGCACGGCCGCGAACGTGGGCGCCGCGATCGGCCGCTCGCTGGATGTTGCCTACAACGCCACCGACAACCAGTATCTTGTGGTCTGGCGCTGCGACGATATCGGCGACGGCGGGATCGTGGACGGCGAGTTCGAGATCATCGGGCGCGTGGTGAACGCCAACAGCACCCTCGTTGGCAGCGACGACATCCAGATCAGCCAGACCGAGGGCGCCAATGGGAATGCCACCTACAACGCCGAGGCGCCCAGCGTAGCCTGGAACAGCGCCCTGAACGAGTATCTGGTGACCTTCGGCGCCGACACGTCCATCACCGGCGACGGCAGCCGCGAGATCTACGGCCAGCGCGTGAGCGCCGCAGGCGCCGAGCTTGGCGTCAACGATTTTCAGATCAGCACGACGCCTGTCGCCACCCGCGACTCGTCCACCTCCAACGCTGTCTACAACCCCACGAGCGCTCAGTACCTGGTGGTCTGGGGCGGCGACGAGCTGGTCGATAACGTGGTGCAGGTACATGGGCAGCGCCTTGGCTACAGCGCCGGGGTGCTCGGCGAGGTTGGCACCGACGATTTCCAGATCGGCGCGAATAAGACCGACGCAACCAACCCGCGTGTCGAGGCAGTCTATAACAGCGACGACGACGAGTTTCTGGTGAGCTGGAACCGCGCAGGCGGCGCCACCAACGCCGAGATCACGGTGCAGCGCGTGGATGCCGATGGCAGCGCGCTCGGCACCGACGATCAGGTTGTAAGCGACATGGCCTTCAGCCTCCAGGGCTCCAACGCCCTGGCCTACAACCCCGTCACCAACGCCTACAGCGTAGCCTGGGCTGGCAGCGACGACCGCGACGGCCAGGTTACGGGCGAGAACGAGCTGTTCGTGCAGCTGCTGGCCGAGCCGGTGGATCTGGCGGTCACTAAGAGCGTCAGCCCGAGCCGTGCGGCGCCGGGCGAGACGGTGACCTACACGATTACTTACATCAACAACGGCCCGAACCGGATTGTGGATGTGGTGCTCACCGATCTGGTGCCGAGCGAGCTTACCGATCTCGCGCTCGGCACCAGCGGCGTAACCGGCAGCGCGCCCGTGGCCCGCGTGGGCAGCCCCTACACCTTCGATGTCGCCCAGCTTTTGAGCGGCCAGGGCGGCACGCTCACGATCACCGGCAAGGTGACAGGCACGCTCAACGCCGACGGTAGCGTGAGCGGCGCCCCCGCCGACAGCAGCGTGGTGAACAATAGCGCCGCGATCACCAGCAGCGCGGCCCATCTGGATAGCGCCACGGCCAACAACACCACGCCGACCCGCTCCTTCACAGTGGATTATCCGCCGCGCGTGGTCTCGATCACCCGCGCAGGGTCGAGCCCCACCAACGCGGCGAGCGTGAGCTGGCTCGTCACCTTCAGCGAGGCCGTGAGCGGCGCGACGGCCAGTAACTTTGCGCTCGCCAGCACCGGCGGCATCAGCGGCGCGTCTGT
>JAYUYB010000816.1:0-2683 GCA_043752655.1 Chloroflexota bacterium | reverse complement strand
GATCATGTCGAAGGTAAACTTTACGTCCTCGCTGGTTACCGGCTGCCCATCGTGCCACATGGCGCCCTCGGCCAGCTTGAAGCTCCAGGTGCGGCCATCCTCGGCCACCGACCACTCGCGGGCGAGGCCGGGGAGGGCATTGCCCTTCAGGTCGATGCGGATCAGCGTGTCGTAGGCAAGATCCCAGAGGTCGAACGACTCAGTCAGGTAGCCTGCGCCAGGGTTGAGCGAGTCCGGTGCGGCGGTGCGGCCAATGCGCAGGGTGCCGCCGCCAGCACTTGGCGCGGCGGTGGCCTCGGGGGTGCCAGGCGCGGCGGTGGCCTCAGGGGCGGCGGGCGCGGCACCGCCTGGCTCTGCCGACGGGGCAGTGGTGCCGCCAGCAGGCGCACCGCCGCAAGCGGCGAGCAGCAGGGCGAGCAAGAGCAGGGCCGTGACGAGCAGCGTCTTCAGGGGCATCTGGGCTCTCCTTGCAGATGAGCAGCAGGGGACAGGGGACTGGGTATGGGGTCCAGGGCCGACTCAGAAGAACAGCCCGAGATAGATAACAAGGTGGAATAATGTAGTATACCTTAGATATGGGTCGCGCGTTAGGGGGAGCGGGCGACTGAAGTCGCGCCACCGGGGCGCTTCGCGCCGCGCGTCGGCCTGCGCCGACGCCGTGCTGCGTCCGCGTCGGCGGACCCGCGGCCGGAGGCCCGACCGGCGCGGCGTTCAGCCGCCGGCTATCGGGCAGCCCGAAACAATACGCCGCACCCCTGCCCTCTCTGTCCCCTTGCTGTTAGCCGATCTGGTTCTCAGGGTGCTCCGGCGGGGGCACGGGCAGCTCGCTGAGGCCAGCGGCGAGGGCTGCCTCGATGCGGCGCCGCAGATCCCAGACATGCTCAAGCTCGTGGTTGATCGCGCCAAGCCGCGGGTGCTCGCCGTCGTCCACGTGGCCGTCCTCGTAGATGCGGCGGCGCTCCTCCTCAAGGGCCTCGATGCTTGCATTCGCCTCGGCCAGCTGCGCTCTGAGAGGCATGGTAGAACTCCTTGGTGTTGGGCTACGGAGGCTGTATCTTAGCACATGCGTTATGCTAACATACGTCCATGCTTGACGAACCGCGCCCAGAACCTTTGGACCGCGAACCGCGCCCAGAACCTTTGGACCGCGAACCGCGCGAAATGGCGCGAACAGCGCGAACGCGAAACCGCGAAGGCTACAGCTTCTAGTGACGATACGGCAAAGGGCCTATGTTCGGTTTCGCGCACTTCGCATCGTTTCGCGTCCTTCGTGGTCCAGGCCTTCGTGGTCCAGGCGTTCGTGGTCTACGCGCCCTACTCGCATTGGCGCTCGCCCTCGCGGCGCCCTCCTCGGCCCTGCCGCTGGCCGTCGCCCCGCCCAGCCCTGGCCCCGCCGCGACGCCGAGCTGCCCCGCGCCAAGCTACGCAAACGCCGGGGCGCTGCTGGTGGCCTTGCAGGGCGCCAGCTACGCCTGCGCCGAGCAGCTCGCCGCCGCCTTGCGCCCGCGCGCCGGGCTGGCCGAGGCAGACGCGCTCCTCCTTATGGCGCGCTCCGGCGCGAACGCGCTGATCCGGCGCAACGCCCTGCGCGCCCTCGGCCGCCTCGCCGAGGCCCCGCGCGGCAGCCGCGCCCACGAACTGGTGCTGCGCGCCCGCGCCGCCGCGCTCCAGGTAGCCCTCGCCGCCATCCTCGCAGGCGAGCGCGACAGCCTGCTCGCCCAGGATGCCGTCTGGATTGTGGATGCGTTTTTCTACCCGAGCTTTGGCGCGGCCGCAGGGCTGGAGCGCGTCGCCGCCGACACGGCCCTCGCCCCGGCGCTGCGCTACCGCGCCGCCGCCGCCCGCGCCCGCCTGATCTACGCGCGCCCTGGCCCGCTTGCCGCCAGCGACCACGGCTTCATCACGACGGGCCTACACTCCGACGACCCCGGCGTCCGCGCCGCCGCCGCCATGGGCGCGGCCCGCCTGCGCTCGCCCCAGCTCGTCCCAGCGCTGCGCACCGAGCTAGAGGCCGCCCTTGGCGCCGCCTGGGCCGCCGAGCCGCCCCTCGCCCTCGCCCCCGACGCCGCCGCTGCGCCCGGCGCCGCCCCCAGCCTCGCCGAGAGCAGCCCCACCAGCCTCACCGCCCGCGCCGCCATCGCCCGCGCCCGCGACCGCCTCGCTGGCAGCACGGCCAATCTCGACGCGCTGCGCAGCGCCTACGAGGCCCTCGCCCTGCCCGCTACCCTCGCAGGCGACGGCGCAACGCTGCGCGCCGGCCTGCCGCCAGGCCAGCTGCCCGCGCTGCTGGCGCTGTTGGCGCAGGTGCGCGCAGCCTTCAACACGGCCCTCGGCCCGCCCTTTGCCGCAGCGATCCCCGGCGAGCCCACAGCGCCCCTTTCGATCATCGTGTTTGCGCGCCAGGGCGTTTACCGCAACTACGTGCGCGCCTTCACGCCCTTTACCGTCGACGTGGACGGCACCTACGACGCGGCGACGGCCACGCTCTACACCCACGCCCGCACCGCCCAGCAGAGCGAGAACAGCCTCGCGGAGACCCTGCGCCACGAGCTGACGCACCACCTCACGGCCCAACAGCTCTTCCCCGGCAGCTGGCAGAGCCCCGGCTACCACCGCGAGCCGAAGGGCTGGCTGGACGAGGGGCTGGCCGAGGTGATGGCGGGCCTCGCCGCCAACGACGCCC
>JAYUYB010000815.1:0-2684 GCA_043752655.1 Chloroflexota bacterium | reverse complement strand
CTGGCATGGCCCATGTCTCGGCGTCGATGCGCGCTGCCATGCCGGCGATCACATCGGCGGGGCTGAGCGGGCGCGTCCAGCGGGCGGCCACCGTGCTCTCTGCGGTGGTGGCCCCAAGCTTTGCGAGCGCCTGGGCCACGGCGGCGCCGGCGCCGGGCGGGCGGCTGCCGGGCTGAAGCTCCACCACGGCCATGCGCAGGCGCCCGCGCAGCAGGCCCACGCACGAGTCAGGGTCGCGCCAGTCGGCGCCCTGGATCAGCAGGCCGCCGGGGGCGACCACGCGGGCGAGCTCGCCGAGGGCGGCGCGCCAGTCGGGCAGCAGGTGCAGGACATGCACAGCGAGCGCGGCGGCGAAGCTGCCAGTGGCAAACGGCAGCGCCTGGGCGTCGGCGCGGGCAAGGGCCAGCTGCGCCCCGGCCACCGTGGCGCGGCCTGCGGCCACGGCCAGCATCTCGCGGGAGATGTCGATGCCCACCACGCTGCCGCCGGCCAGGGCCGTAGGGATGGCGATGCGCCCGGTGCCCACGCCGAGCTCGAGCACGGGTGCTCCAAGGCCAACAAGCGCCGCGAGGGCCGAGCCAACCTCGGCGGCCACCTCGGGCGGGTGGGCGCGCTGGGCGTCGTAGACTGCGGCGATCTTATCGAAGGAGATATCGAGCGTCATACTCAGAGCCTCGGGGTAGCGGTGCCTTGTACGGGCGCGCTATAGCGCGCCCGTAGGCCTCCCGTATTACCTTGCCGTCTCCATCGCCAGCACCGTGCCGACGTCCTTGTGCGTGAGGCCTTTGAACTCCTGCACGCTGATACCGCGCAGGATGCCGATGGCGATCACCATGAGCAGCGCCTCGATCCCGAACAGCGTAGCGTAGCCCGTGGTGGCAGAGAGGATCTGGGTCTCGATCAGGGCGGTGTGGAAGGCGCCGCTGATCACGTTGCCGAAGCCGTTGCCAAGGCCCTGGGCCATACCCCAGAGACCCATGTACAGCCCCGTCTGGCCCTCGACCGTCATCTCCATCATCATGGAGAGCGCGCCCACATTGAAGAAGCCGATCCCGAGGCCCATCAGCACCAGGCCGGGGGTGATCAGCGCCTGCTGCATAGTGATGGCCGAGGCGGCGATCATGGCGAGGCCACCGGCTACGCCGAGGCCGCCGAGCGTGGCGATTGTTTTCTTCGCGATCGAGAAGATGCTGGAGATAATCCCGATGCCGAGCATGCCGAGCAGGGCGCCCCCACCCCAGGCCTGCTGGAACGCGGCAGTCTGCTTCTGAGTCATGCCGAACACCTCGGCGCCGAAGGGCTCGAGCACTGCGTCTTGCAGGAAGATGCCCATAATCGCCAGCAGCACAAACAGGAAGAAGGCGCGCACCTGGGGGTTGGTGCGCAGCAGGCCGCGGGCCACGCGGAAGGTGCCCATAGGCGTGGCGTTCTCGGAGGGCTGCTCTGCCAGGAAGGCGGCGTGCTGCTCAGGCGAAAGGCGGCGCTCCATGCCAATCAGGCCGAGCAGCGTGGTGACGAGCACCACAATCGGCGTGAGGTTGTAGAGCCGCTGCATCGCCTCGGGCGAGTAGGTGGGCATGATCTGCCCGGCGACAACTGCCGAGACGATCCCGCTGATGATCACGGTGGCCCAGACAAACGCCACCACGCCGCCCCGCTCCTTGGGCGTAGTAATCTCGGCGATCAGGGCGTTCGACGAGCTGCCGTTCATGGCCATACAGACGCCGAAGAGTGCTACCAGCACGAAGGCCGCGAGGCCGGTAACAACGGAGCGCTCGCCCAGGCCGATGGCGATGCTGGGCAGCAGGAGGAAGATGAGCGAGGCGGCGAAGCCGCTGAGGATAATGTAGGGCGTGCGCCGGTAGCCAAAGATGGGGTTGCGGTCCGCGAAGCGACCCCAGAAAACCTGAAAGAACGAGATAAAATGGTGCAGGCCGATCAGCGAGGTGACGACAACCGCGATGGCGCCAAGGTCGGCGATGGTAACCCGGTTGAAGTTGAAGGTGAGCAGCGCAAACATCCAACCTGCACCGATCCGGACAATGGCGAGGCGGGCCGTTTTGAGCACAAGCCGAAGAAGCGCCATGGGAGCATTCCCTTTCTGCGACACAGGAGCCGGTCGTGGGCGATGTAGTACACAGTCCGAACTACGGCGGTGAGGCTCGCCGCAATGGTGTACACCTCCAGACGTCATCGTCGTGGGCTGGCCAATGGCCAGATCGGACGCGGTGGCGTGGCAGGTCGCTCCCAGAGCGAGGGGAGGTGCAACAACGCTGCGGTAGCGGGCGCGGATGCGGGTACGTTCAAATGCAGAGTGCTATAGCGCGAAGTATAACATATGGTAAAAAGGTGCGCAATATTTACAAAACAAGTGCAAAGCGCGGGCAACCTACTCCTTGTTATGAGAAGTCATAAATAGCAAAAAATTGATTATCTCTCCTCTAAAGTATAGCTTTATAGAGCCAAATTAATCGCTTGATATATCAATATTTCGTATAATTATGTAATTAATTTCTGTTTTGAAGCTGTTGCCTGGCAGCAACAGCGCGCGAAGCCTGTGCAGCCTCGTTGTTTCATTTATTCAATATTTTGCTATTCTGTGTTATAATAAATAAAAAGCCAGAGGTGAATCATGTATATTCGTTGGGTGGTACGGCGTCACAAGAACGCAGCCATCGCAGATA
>JAYUYB010000814.1:0-6764 GCA_043752655.1 Chloroflexota bacterium | reverse complement strand
GCTTTGGCCGCGGCAAGACGCACCTGGCCGCCGCGATCGCCAATCGGGTGCTCGCCAACCACAACGAGGTGCTCTTCGCAGTGGTGCCCGACCTGCTCGACCATCTGCGCTCCACCTTTGGCCCCACCAGCGAGATCGCCTACGACGAGCGCTTCGAGCAGGTGCGCAGCGCCTATGTGCTGATCCTCGACGACTTGGGCACCGAGAATGCTACGCCGTGGGCGCGCGAGAAGCTGTTCCAGATCGTGAACCACCGCTATAACTACAAGCTGCCCACCGTGATCACCAGCAACCAGAAGCCCGAGATGATCGACGCCCGCATCTTCTCGCGTATGACCGACCGCGAGCTGTGCGAGGAGGTGACGCTGATCGACTCCGAGGACTATCGCAAAACCTCACGCGAGCAGCGCTTCGAGCAGAAGAAGCAGGGCCACCTCCAGCGCTTTGGGCGCCGCGAGTCGGGCAAGTAGCGTCCGCAGATTACGCAGATTACGCAGATGGGGTTTAGGCAATCTGCGCAATCTGCGCAATCTGCGCAATCTGCGGATAAGAGTCGGGAGCGACTATGCTGAAACATTTCTTGTCTGCCGCCGACCTGAGCCGCCCCGAGGCCGAGGCGCTGCTAGAGCGAGCTGCTACGCTCAAGCAGGCATGGCACGCTGGCGGCCAGGGTGCCCACCAGGGCCTGCCGCTCCAGGGCCGCACGCTCGCCTTGGTCTTCGAGAAGCCCTCGCTGCGCACGCGCGTGGCGTTTGAGGCCGGCATGGCCCAGCTCGGCGGCCACGGCGCTTACCTCTCGGCCAACGATATCGACATGGGCGGCCGCGAGAGTGTGCCCGATGTGGCCCGCAACCTGAGCCGCTGGGTGCAGGCGATCGCCGCGCGCGTCTTTCGCCACGCCACGCTGGAGACGCTGGCCCGCCACGCCACGGTGCCCGTGATCAACGCGCTCTCGGACCGCGAGCACCCCTGCCAGGCCCTCGCCGACATGCTCACCCTGCGCGAACGCTTCGGCCGGCTCCAGGGCCTGCGCCTGGCCTACCTTGGCGATGGCAACAATGTCTGCCACTCTCTGATGCTGCTCGGCGCCAGCCTGGGCGTGAGCACCGCCGTGGGCTGCCCGCCCGACTATCGCCCCGACCCAGAGATTCTAGCCCAGGCCGAGCGTATCGCCGCCGACAACGACGCTACGATCAGCGTGAGCGCGTCGCCGTTCGAGGCCGCCCACGGCGCCGACGCCGTCTACACCGATGTATGGACCTCAATGGGCCAGGAGCACGAGTCCGCCCGACGGCGCCCCGCCTTCCAGCCCTACCAGGTGAATAGCAAGCTGATGGCCGAGGCCGCCGCGCAGGCCGTGTTCATGCACTGCCTGCCCGTCCATCGCGGCGAGGAGGTCACCGAGGAGCTGGTCGACGGCCCGCGCTCGTTGGTGTTCGACCAGGCAGAGAACCGGCTGCACGTGCAGAAGGCTTTGATCCTTACGCTGTTGGGGATGTAGCATGGCAGGCAATCGCGCAATCTTTGAGCGGGCAATGGAGCAGGGCCGCGAGGCGACACGCACGAGCCAGTGGGACGAGGCGCTGAAGAACGCCGTCCGCGCGCTTCAGGAGTTCCCGCAGGACGGCGAGGCCCGCACCGCCGCCGCCGTGGCGCTCTTTCAGACCGGCAAGCTCGACCGCGCGCTCCAGATCCTTGAGGAGCTGCGGGCCACGGATCCGCAGAACCCCTTCTTCCTCACCTACATCGCCCAGGCCCATGCCCGCCAGGGCAGCTCGCGCGCCGTAGAGAGCTATAAGCTGCTGGCCGATCTGCACGCGGCCCAGAAGCGCCCCGCCCAGGCCGTGGAGGCGCTGCGCGAGCTGCTGCGCCTGCGCCCCGAGGCCGACGATCAGCGCGCCCGCCTGGCGAAGCTGTACGAGGAGATGGGCGCGAGCCGCGACGCCGCCGCCGAGCATCTGCTGCTCGCCCAGGCCGCCTTTGCGGCCATTAGCCTGGACAAGGCCGCCCAGGCTGCCGAGACGGCGATGCGCCTCGACCCGAACAGCCGCGAGGCCAAGGAGCTGCTGATCAGCGTCCGCGACGCGATGGCCCGCGCCGCCGGCCTGGAGAGCGCCCCCCAACCGAGCGCAGGCGCCGCCGCCAGCCCCGAGCTGCGCGTGAACATGGCGGGCATGACGGGCGCCCTGCGCTCGCAGCAGTTCCAGGTTGAGAAGCTGGTGGAGCAGGCCCAGAAGAAGCAGGAGGCCGGCGATGTGGACGGCGCCGCCACGCTCTACGAGCAGGCGGTGGAGGCTGGCCTGGAGCGGGCCGATGTGCTCTACTCGCTCGGCCTGATCTACCAGGAGCGCGCCGACCATAAGGGCGCCGTTGGCATGCTCACCCGCGCCGCCAGCGACCCTGAGTACGCGCTCTCCGCCCACTTCGCGCTCGGCCAGAGCTACAAGGAGCTTGGCCAGCTGGCCCAGGCCGCCCAGGAGTTCGAGCAGACGATTCGGCTCGTGGATCTGGAGTCGATCGGCAAGGCCGAGGCCGACGATCTGATCCAGATGTACGATAACGCCGCGACGATCTTCGCGCAGATCGGCGATATCGCACGGGCCGGTGCGCTCTACGGCGCCCTGGCGAGCTTTCTGGAGAGCAAGCGCTGGGGCCGCGAGCGCGCCGCCGAGTTCAAGCAGCGCTCCAAGGAGCTGACCGAGCGCAACATGTTCGCCAAGCTGCGCACGCTCGGCACCGGCGCCCTTACGCCGCAGCCCGAGCCCGACCGGCTTTCGGAGCCGCTTGAGGAGCCGATGTCGGAGAGCTGGGGCAAGATCCGCCCGATCACCGACTTTCTGCGCGGCGACCGCATTCCCACCACCGGCAGCCTCGGCGGCACAATGGCGCCCGCCCCGCTCCCCGATGTGCTGATCTCCCTGGAGAGCCTGCCCGCACCCAAGGCCCAGAGCTTCGCCCCAGCCACCCCGCTCGCCACCACTGGCCTGGGCGACGAGGTGCGCGGCTGGGTGGAGCTGAGCGGCAAGTATCTGGATCAGGGTCTGCTGGAGGCGTCGCTGGAGGCCTGCCACGAGACGATCCGGCTCGACCTGGACTATCTGCCGATCCACCTGCGCATGGGCGAGGTGTACGAGCGCCAGGGCCGCCCCGAGGAGGCGCTCACGAAGTATCAGCTGCTGATCGACACCTTCCGCGTGCGTAACGAGCCCGCCAAGGCGATCGATGTCTACTTCCGCTTCATCGAGCTCTCGCCCGACACGATCAACGCGCGCACGCGCCTCGCCGACCTGCTGCGCGACGCCGACCGCACCGATGAGGCCGTGGATCAGCTAGTGCAGGTGGCCGCCACTTACTCGCGGATCGGCCAGACAAACAAGGCCCTGGAGGAGTACCGCCGCCTGCTGCAGTGGTCGCCGAAGAACCGCGATGTCCACGCCCAGTATGGCATGGCGCTGCTGAAGCTGGAGCGCTACGAGGCGGCCTTGGGCGAGTTCCGGCGCGCGCTGGAGCTGGGCGACCCCGACGACGCGGTGACAATGGCGCGGCTGAATATCACCCTGGCGCTGATGGGCGATCAGCCGCCCGCCGTGTGGGACTCGCTGGCCACGGTGCTGGAGCTGCTGAAGGAGCGCCCCGCGCTCTTCAGCCCCGTGCAGGCCGAGTATCGTAACGCCCTACTGATCACCGACGCGGCCGTGCTGCACTACATCCTGGCTATGATCCAGCAGCAGGCCAACCAGCACACCTCTGCCCTGCTAGAGCTGGAGCAGGCCGAGGCGCTGCTGGCCGACGAGGTGGAGGCGCTGCTGCCGCCCGTGCTGGTCTACCAGGCCGCCGCCGACAGCCATATCGCCCTTGGCAGCGCGGGCGAGGCCCTGGAGATGCTGCGCCGGGGCCAGGCCGCCGCCCCTCGCACTACAAGTAACCCCGGCGTGAAGCACGCCTTCGCCGTGCCGCTCAGCAAGGGCGATCTGGTGCGCCGCATGGCCGAGGCCTACGCCGCCACCGACGATATTGCGGGCGCCGAGCAGGCCCTGCTGGAGGCGAAGCAGCTCCTGCCCTACGACCGCGCGGTCTACACGAAGCTCGCCGATGTCTACTTTCGCCAGGGTAAGCTGAGCGAGGCGCTGGCCCAGCTAGAGGATCTGGCGACGCACTACGAGGAGCGGCAGCAGCTGGATCGGTCGATCGAGATGTTGGAGTACGCGCTGAAGCTGGCGCCAAACCATGTGGCGATCAACGGCAGGCTGGCGCGCATGCAGCTGCGGCGCGGCTACCTCGACAAGGGTGTGGACGGACTCGTGCGCGCGGCCGAGCTTCAGCGCAAGGCGGGCCAGCTGAAGGACGCCGTGGCCTCGCTCCAGGAGGCCGCCCAGGTTCACTGGATGCTGAGCGACCACGAGAAGGCGCGCCAGATGTACGACAAGATCGTGCAGATCGCGCCGAACGATGTGGACGCGCGCCAGTGGCTCGCCCTGATGTACACGCTGATGTCGCGCAAGGGCGAGGCGATCACCGAGAAGAAGCAGATCGCGCGCATCTTTGCGCAGCAGCGCGAGTACGACAACGCGATCGCTGAGCTGCATCAGATCATCGGCCTGGACCAGAAAGACATGGAGGCGTACTACATGCTCGGCGATATGCTGATGCGCCGCGAGGAGTTTACCCAGGCCTTGCAGCTCTACAGCCGCATGCTGAAGATGGACGACGTGGACAGGAGCCGCGTCGAGGCGCTGGTAACGGCGGCGAGCCGTCTGCTCCAGCAGCGGCAGGCGCGGTGAGGGATTGCGGGCGGGAGCAAGATCGCATGCGCACTATTCGCTTCGACTGGCGCTGGGCGGCGCTGATCGCATTTGTGGCCATCCTCGCCAACGCCCGCTCGCTGCCGTGGTTCATCACCGTCCTCGCCTTCGGGCTGAGCGGCGGCTATCTGTTGCGGCTCGCCTGGCAGGCGTGGGGGCCTGGCACCAACGACACGCGGCGTGTCACTTACTGGCGCGGGGAGCGCATCGAGACGCGCGGCTCTAGCCGCCGCCCCCGCCCGCGCAGCTGGGATGAGCTGGCGCCCGTCGTCGTCTATGCGCTGCTCGGCACGGCCCTTGCACTAGGGGCCGTAGCTGTAACTCTGCGCGCGCTCGCACCGTCGCTGCTGTGATTCACGGGGATTCAAAAAGGTGGAGCCTTGCGGCCCCACCTCTTTGAAGAGAGGAGAAAGAGATGCTTCAAGTATAGCAGCTGCGTTGCCCGGCTTATGTGATCCAGATTACATATTTTATAATATTGGCTTAATCTTTTGCGACAGGATTTAACCGCATGAGCTTTATCGATGGCCTGCTGCGGCGCAAGCGGCTGATCACGGAGCGCCAGGACTCCCTGCTAGAGGAGCTGCGTGGCGTGCTCCACGGGCTCGATGAGGCCTTCCAACGCTTTGGCGCCGACGTGGATCCTGCCGACCAGCGCACGCTGCGCGAGACATTGGCGCATCTCACAGAGCTGTTCCTGATCGTGGTGGCTGGCGAGTTCAACGCCGGCAAGTCCAGCTTCCTCAACGCGCTGCTTGGCGAGCAGGTGCTGCCCGAGGGCGTCACCCCCACCACCGACGCGATCACGCTGCTGCAGCACGGCGATGAGCCGAGCAGCTCGCTTAAATCTTCGGGCCTGCGCGTCACCACCTACCCCGCCGAGGTGCTGCGCCAGCTCACAATCGTGGACACGCCCGGCACCAACGCCGTGATCCGCCACCACGAGCAGCTCACGCGGGAGTTTATTCCCCGCGCCGACCTGGTGCTGTTCGCCACCTCGGCCGACCGCCCCTTCACCGAGAGCGAGCGCGGCTTCCTGGAGCTGATCAAGGAGTGGGGCAAAAAGATCATCATCGTGCTCAACAAGATCGACATCCTCAGCCCAGAGGAGCGTGAGCAGGTGCTTGGTTTCGTCCGCGACAACGCCCGCACGCTGCTCGGCGTCACCCCGGAGATCTTCGCCGTCTCCGCACGCCAGGCGATGCGCGCACGTCAGGCCGAGGGCGAGGAGCGCGAGCGCCTGTGGGAGAGTAGCAACTTCGGTGAGATCGAGCACTATATCGTCGATACGCTGGACGAAGAGGCGCGGGTGCGCCTGAAGCTGCTCTCGCCACTGGGCGTGGCGCAGAAGCTCACCGGCAAGTACCTGGGCGTTACCGAGAGCCGCCTGGAGACGCTGCGGGCCGATCTGGAGACGATGGACAACGTCGATCAGCAGCTCGGCCTGTTCAAGGACGACCTGCAAAACGACGTGAAGTACTACCTGGGCGAGATCGATCAGATCTTGCAAGATCTGGTGACGCGCGGCGACAACTTCTTCGACGAGCACATCCGCCTGGGGCGCCTGCCCGACCTAATGAACGGCGACAAGTTTCGGGGCATGTTCGAGCAGGAGGTCGTGGGCGACGTCAACCAGCAGATCGAGCAGAAGGTCGGCACGCTGGTAGACTGGATGGTGGAGAAGAACCTGCGCCTGCAACAGAGCACCGACGAGTACATCAAGCGGCGGGCGAGCCAGCACACCGAGAAGCTGATCGGCAATGTGGGCGGCAGCTTCGACTACAACCGGCGCGCGCTGCTGGACTCGGTGGGCAAGGCGGCCAGCGAGGTAATGGACACCTACGACAAGCAGGTAGCCTCGGCGGAGCTTGCGGACGAGGTGCGGGCCTCGATCGCGGCCACAGCGCTCACCGAGGTAGGAGCGGTGGGGCTTGGCGCGATCATCGTCACGCTTGCCCACGC
>JAYUYB010000813.1:0-2687 GCA_043752655.1 Chloroflexota bacterium | reverse complement strand
ACGACCCGCTGACGGCCACCTGGCAGGTGCGGCTAGCGGCAGGTGGGCTCGCGTGGGACGCGCTCATAGCCGTGCTGCGTCGGCTGGCGGCAGATGATCAGCTGCACGCCGAGGCCACCATGGCGGCGGTGGTGGCGGTCGAGGAGCGCGGCGGGCGCGTCGATGGGGCGGGGCTGGCCGTGCTAGAGTCGGAGCTGCGCGTGGAGCAGGATCTGCGGCTGCGGCGCATCGCCCTGGCGGCCCTGGCAGGCCTCGCCCAGCCGCCGCGCGGCTGGAGCCCGGCCCTGCTAGAGCAGCTGGCTCACTATCGCGCCGACCCAGCGCCGCTAGTCGCTGCAGCCGCCCGCTATACCCTGCCCAGCGCAGACGACGACCGACGACCGACGACCGACGACTGACGACCGTCCACCGTCCACCGTCCACCGTCCACCGTCCACCGTCCACCGTCCACCGTCCAGCAAGGAGCTCCTAATGGCCAGCTACTACGACGCGATCACGCCTGAGCAGGCAGCCTTGATCGCCCGCGCACCCCTGTTCTTCATCGCCTCGGCCGACCCGCAGCACGCGCCTGGCCCCCACGGGATTGGCCCGCTCAACCTCTCGCCTAAGGGCGGGGTGCCGCTGCACATCATCTCGCCGACGCGCGTGGCCTACCTCGACTACAAGGGGAGTGGCAACGAGACAGCGCGCCATGTGCTGGCCGGCAGCCCGGTGACGCTAATGGTCTGCTGCTTTGAGGCCGAGGATGCCGCGATCATCCGGCTCTACGGGCGGGCACAAGTTGTGCCGCTGGAGGAGTCGCCGCTGGCAGCGCAGCTGCTGGCCCAGCAAGCTACAGAGCTGCGGCTGCCGCTGCGCCAAGTGATCGACGTGACCATCGAGCGCACAGCCACCAGCTGTGGCTATGGCGTACCGATCCTAGCGCCAGTGCGCGAGCGCAGCGTGGCGGAGCGCGGCCGGGCCTACAAGGATGCGCGCTAGATAAACGCGCTCATGCCGGTGATGGCGCGGCCCACAATCAGGGTGTTCATCTCGTGGGTGCCCTCGTACGAGTAGAGCGCCTCGGCGTCGGCGAAGTAGCGCGCCACCTCGTGCTCCAGCAGGATGCCGTTGCCGCCGAGCAGGTTGCGGCCAATCGCCACCGTGGCTCGCATCTGCTCGCCGCAGTAGACCTTGGCGAGCGAGGCGCGCTCCTGGCTGAGCTTGCCGTCGCGGGCGTAGAGCTGGCTCATGCGCAGGCAGAGGCTCTGCATCGCCGTGAGGTTGCCGAGCATCTGCACGAGGCCGCTCTGCACGAGCTGAAAGCCGGTGATGGGGCGACCGAACTGCTCGCGCTGGTTGGCGTAGGCCAGGGTGCGCTCGTAGGCGCCCATCGCTACGCCTGTCATCGCCCAGGCCACAGCGCCGCGCGCCATGCCAAGCTGTCGGGCCACGTCGCGGAAGCCCTTCACGCCAGGTAGGCGGTTCGCCTCCGGCACGCGCACATTCTCGAGGCGGACGTTCGCGTTCTGCACCACCCGCAGGGCCGTCTTGCCCTCCATCTTCTCCACATGGTAGCCGGGCGTGTCGCGCTCTACTACAAACGCCTTTACATGGTTGTCGGCCACGTCGCGCGCGAAGACGATATTCAGGTGGGCGATGGGGGCGTTGCCGCACCACTTTTTAGCGCCGTTCAGCACCCAGCCCTGCTCGTCGCGGCGGGCGGTGGTGGTGAGCCCAGCGGCGGCGGCCGAGCCAACCTCGGGCTCGGTGAGCGACCAGCTGCCGATCAGCTCGAAGCGCCGCAGGGCGGGCAGCCAGCGCTGCTTCTGCTCCGGCGAGCCAAACAGGTCGATCGAGCCCATCGCCAGGCCCCAGTGAACCCCGAAAAAGGTGTAGAGCGACGCGTCTACGCGGGCTAGCTCCATCGCTGCGATCCCGGTGAGCACAGGGCTTAGGCCGCTGATGCTGAGCATACGGTCGCCAAAGGCGTCCTGGGTCATAGCGGCGAAGGAGGGCACCAGCTCGTGGGGGAACTCGCCGCGCTCCCAGTAGGCGCCGATCACTGGGCGCGCCTTCTGCTCCATGTAGCTGCGGATCAGCTGCTGGGTGGCGCGGTCGTCGTTGGTCAGGCTGTCGCTGATGTCGTAAAAGTCGCCGTTTACGGGCGGCAGCAGCTTGGGGCGGCGGCGGCTGGTGATGCCTTTGAGCAGCAGCCCAACCTCCTGGGGGCTCACGCCGCCAAGCGATCGTACCATCTCCGGAAGTTTGACCTGCTGAAAGAGCCGGGCAAGGCCTGCGAATGGCAGCGTGACGGGGGCCATACTGGTCTCCTTCGTGGTGGCGTGCAGGATATGAAAGTGGTGTGGCGTTCCTATAACGCGGCGCGTTATATATGTTATAGCACAGCTCTGACACGCGTGTCAATGCAAAAGATTTTCACCCTGACGACAAGCCTTCGTTCGTTGTTATTCCGAGCGAAGCGAGGAATCTGCCACTACAGAGCCGAAAGACCCCTCGCCGCGCTCGGGGTGACAGGCGGTGGCTGCAATTCCAACAGTCTTAATTGCCGGTGGCAAGCATATAGCCTGCGCCGCGCACACTGATCAGCAGCGTGGGCGTTTGTGGCTCGGGCTCGATCTTATGGCGTAGGCGGTGGACATGCGACTTCACCAGGCTGCGCGCCTCGTCTCGCGTGCAGCTGTAGT
>JAYUYB010000812.1:0-6766 GCA_043752655.1 Chloroflexota bacterium | reverse complement strand
GGCGTCGGGCGCACCGCGCCCCCACGGCGCGCGTTCACGCGCCCGCCTCCCGACAATGACTATCCGTATAACTGGTCGCCCTGGCTTTACAATAGGGCCTACCGAGCACTCAGCGCAGCCGCCAGCACGCGTGCGGCGACACCTCCAGCCATACGCTAGACGAGAAGAAGGTACCATGGCCTCAGCGCTCATGACGGTTGGCCAGCTTGCCAAGCGCACCGGCCTGCGCCCCTCGGCCCTGCGCTTCTACGAGGAGCAGGCGCTGCTGCCGCCTACGGGCTACAGCGAGAGCGGCTACCGCCTGTACGACGCGGACGCCGAGCAGGCGCTGCGCTTCATTCTGCGCGCCCAGCGGCTCGGCTTCTCGCTCGCCGACATCCGTGGGCTGCTGGCCGCGCGGCGGGCCGGCGGCGGCGACGAGGCGCTGGTGCAGATCGCCGAGGCCCGCTATGTGGCCTTGGAGCGCCAGCTCACACCGCTGCTGATCGCCCGCCACGAGCTGGCCCACCTGCTCCAGGATCTGCACGGCGCGGCGGCGCCAGCGCAGGACTCCCGGCTCGCGCAGCTGCTTGATCACATCTGCGGCGACCCGCTCCACCAGCCGGCCGAGACGACCCTAGACCGGCTGCTCGCCCTGACGGGCTGCGAGCTCAGCTCCGAGGAAGGCCAGGCGGCGCTGGCGCAGCTGCGCGGGGTGCACGCCCACCTCTGGCTGGAGGGCGAGGCCTACCACATCCTGGTGGTTAGCGACGGCGCTGCGGTTGGCGCCGCCCTGGAGCGGCTGGCGCAGCTCGAGGCCGGCTGCGCGGCGCACGGCGCAACGACCGAACGCGAGCTGCGGCGCACCGACGAAGGCTACCTGCTCGTTGTTCGTGGCACCGACGCGTTCCTCTACGCACGGCTCTTTATGGCGCTGGAAGATGATCTGGGCGCCAGCCCCTTGACTCTCAACTCGGGTTGAAGGTGTAGACTGCCTGTAGTCAGAGCAGACGCTCTGCACCTACCAGCGAGGGCACACATGTCGGCACCGGCGAGCGACTACCTGTTTACGATCCGCGGCATGGACTGCGCCGGCTGCGCGCGCAGCATTGAGCAGGGCGTTGCGCAGCTTGGCGGCGTGCAGAGCTGCGAGCTGAGCTTTGCCACCGAGCGCCTGCGCGTCAGCGGCACGGTTGCGCAGAACGCGATCATCGAGCGCGTGCGCGAGCTTGGTTACGAGGCGGTCGAGCCGGCCCCGGCGGCCGCGCCAGCGCCCTTGGCCGCGCCGCCTAGTTTCCTCCAGTTCCTGTTGGCGCGGAATGATACTCGGCTGGCGCTGCTTGGCGCCCTGCTGGTGCTGCCTGGTGTGGTCCTGCACGAGATCCTGGGCTGGGACGCGGCATGGATCAGTGGGCTGGCGCTGCTGGCGATGGCGCTGACGATTGTGCCCGTCGCCCGCAGCGCCTGGCGCGCCCTCCGCGTTAGCCGCGAGCTCAACATCAACGCCCTGATGACCATAGCCGCCGTCGGGGCCGTCGTGATCGGCGCCTACGTCGAGGCCGGCCTGGTGATGGTGCTCTTCGCTATCGGCGAGGCCCTGGAGGGCTACACCGCCACGCGCGCCCGCCACGCCATCAAGAGTCTGATCGAGGTTGTGCCCCAGACCGCCCTGCGCCTGGGCACGAGCTGCTGCGAGTCTGGCTGCGAGGAGCGCGTGCCCGTGAGCCAGCTGCGCGTCGACGATGTGATTGTTGTGCGCCCCGGCGAGCGCATCCCGATGGACGGCACGGTGCGTGCGGGCACCTCGACGGTGAACCAGGCTCCGATCACCGGCGAGAGTCGGCTGATCGAGAAGCAGCCCGGCGCTGAGCTGTTCGCCGGCAGCATCAACGGCGAGGCGAGCCTGGAGCTCACGGTGACGCGGCTGGCGGCCGATACCACCATCGCCCGCATGATCCGCCTGGTCGAGGAGGCCCAAGAGCGGCGCGCTCCGGTGCAGCGCTTCGTGGATCAGTTTGCGCGCTACTACACGCCGGCGGTGGTTGTGCTGGCGCTGCTGGTTGCGGCGCTGCCGCCGCTGCTGTTTGGGCAGCCCTTCTGGAACCCCGACGCCGCGACGTTCGGCTGGCTCTACCGTGGGCTCGCGCTGCTTGTGGTCGCCTGCCCCTGCGCCCTGGTGATCAGCACTCCGGTGAGCCTGGTGAGTGCCATGAGCACCGCCGCGCGCAACGGCGTACTGATCAAGGGCGGCGCGTTTCTGGAGGCCCTGAGCAAGGTGCGCGCCGTGGCCTTCGACAAGACGGGCACACTCACCGCAGGAAGGCCCACCGTCGTGGCGGTGCGCTCGGTCGCCTGCCTGGAGCCCGCTGGCGCTGCCCTTGGCGACTGCGACCCCTGCAACGAGCTGCTGGCTATGGCGAGCGCGATCGAGCGGCGCTCGGAGCACCCCCTGGCCCACGCCATCGTCACGGCCTCGGCGCAGCGCGGGCTGGATGCGCGCGTCCCCGCAGCCGAGGGCGTGACGGCGCTAGTTGGCCGTGGCGTGAGTGGGCGGGTGGGCGGGCAGGAGGTACTGATCGGCAGCCACCGCCATTTTGATGCCGACATCGCCCACGATGCGGCCCACTGCGCGGCGGCGGCGCACGACGCGACCCTTGGCCATACCCCGGTGATGGTGCGCGTGCAGGGCAACTACGCCGGCACGATCACCGTGGCCGACACGGTGCGCGACAGCAGCCGCGAGGCGGTGGCGCAGCTTAGGGCCATGGGCCTGCGCGCTGTGGTGATGCTCACCGGCGACCAGCAGGCCACGGCCGAGCGCATCGGCGCCGACGTGGGCGTAACCGACGTGCGCGCCGAGCTGCTGCCCGAGCAGAAGGTCGCGGCGATCCAGGCGCTCCAGCAGCAGTACGGGCCGGTGGCGATGGTGGGCGACGGTATTAACGACACGCCGGCCCTGGCGACGGCGAGTGTGGGCATCGCTATTGGCGGGGCGTCTGGCGGCACCAACCAAGCCATGGAGACCGCCGACATTACGCTGATGAGCGACGATCTGCGGCAGCTGCCATTCGCGCTCGGCCTAAGCCGGGCGGCCATGCGAACGGTCGGCGTCAACGTCGCGCTCAGCATCGGTATCAAGCTCGTCTTTCTTGCCCTGGTGCTCGCCGGCGTGGGCACGATGTGGATGGCGGTGCTGGCCGATATGGGCACGTCGCTGCTCGTGACGCTGAACGGCATGCGGCTGCTCGGCTACAGGTTGAGGCTGCCGCATGTGGCGACCGACGGCTGACGACGGACGACCGATGACAAGGTTGCGTGTGGGCTGGTACAATAACTGGAGATCGTGCGAGCGGAGGAGGATGCCATGGCGACTGTGAAGATCGAGCTCTCGTCCGAGCTCTACGAGCGACTGCGGAGCATCGCCGGCAGCCGTGGTACCAGCGTTGAAATGCTGGCGCAGACGTGGATTCAGGCGCAGAGCGAGGTTGAGCCGGTACCGGAGAGCATGCGCGAGCGGCTGCGCGCCGCCCTGCGCGCGGCTGGCTTGCTTGCGGAGCCATCTGAAGAGATGCGGCGCATAGCCGCCGAGTCGACCCTCACCCTCGAAGAAGCGCGGGCCATTCTCGACCGCGTCGGCGGCAAGCCACTGAGCGAGGTGATCCTGGAGATGCGCGGGCCAAAGGGGTAGCTATGTTCTTTCTCGACTCTAGCGCCCTGGTCAAGCGCTATCTTGCCGAAGTAGGCAGTACCTGGGTCGCCGCGCTCTGCGATCCGAACAGTGGCAATACCATCGTCCTTGGGGCGATAACGCGGGTGGAGGTTGCCGCTGCCCTGGCGTCCCGTCAGCGTGCCAATACCGGCATGCGCGTGGAGGAGCGCGAGCGCCTCTTTCGTCTGCTGGTCGAGCACGCAACGAACGAGTACACCCTCATACCCCTGACGGTGCCGCTGATCGATACAGCGATGCCGCTCACTCAGCGCCATCGGCTGCGTGGCTACGACGCGGTGCAGCTCGCTGCCGCCCTGGATGCCAGCAACGCGGCGACCGCCGCCGGCCTGCCGAGCCTCACCTTTGTGAGCGCCGACGGCGACCTAAACGCCGCCGCTCGCGCCGAGGGCCTGCAGGCCGATGACCCCAACCAGCATCCGTAGTCCAGGCGGGGAGAATCAGTGCGCCGGGCAGATCCCGCAGGGCGCTGATCAACCGTCGCGTTTGGATTATCGTCTCCGTGCGGTTGGATGCGTGCCCGGCGCAGGTGCGGGTTCGTGCTGTTCGTGCCCGTTCGCGCCATTCGTGGTCCAGACGTTCGCGCCATTCGTGGTCCAGTGCCCGTTCGTCAGCCACGCCCCTTCAGCCAGGCGATCTGGTAGGGCTCAAGCTCCACGCTGAGCGTCCCATCCGCTGTGGGCGCGTGCTCGGCCCCCGTGAGCAGATCCACCATGGCCTCGCCTGTCGCCACCGACACTGCCTGCGCCTGGCCCGAGACGTTGTGCAGGCAGAGCACGCCGCTGTCGCCCGCAGGGCTGCGCCGCTCCAAAGCGAAGATCGCTGCGCCCAATTCGAGAACGCGCTGGGGGCCGTTCGGGTGAAAGGCCGGCTCGCCGCGCCGCGCCCGCAGCAGCTCCGTCATCCTGTGCAGCACCGCGCCCTCGCGTCGCGCCGGGTCGGCCAGGCGCGCCTCTAGCTCCGCCCGCTCCCACTTCTCGCGGTTCAGCGTGCGCAGCCGGCCCGTCCGCTCCAGCCCGAGTTGGTCGTTCGGCGAGCCGAGCAGGCTGTGAACATAGACCCCCGGCACGCCCTGCATGGCCAGCATGATCGCCTGCGAGGCGATAAAGCGGTCGATTGTGCGCCCGATTGGCTCGGCGCTCGCTGGGTCCGAGAGCGCGTCGAACCAGGTGCAGTTCAGCTCGTAGGGGCTCTGCGTTCCGTCGGGGTTATTCTTGTACGAGACCCGCCCGCCGTGGCGCTCCACCTGCGCGCAGAGCGCCCCGATCTCGCTTGGCTGGAGGATGCCCGTGGCCGGCACGACGCCGATCCCGTCGTGCGAGGCCAGGAAGTTGAAGAAGCCCGTGGTGGGCGTGGGCGGCGCCAGATCCTTGGCCCACCCGCTCAGCCGCGTTGCGTCGCCTGTGGCGAAGGCGTGCAGCGTGAGGGGCGCCAGCGGGAACTGGTAGACAAGCTGGGCCTCGTTTGTGCCGTCGCCAAAGTAGCTGATGTTGTCGGCGTGCGGCACATTGGTCTCGGTGATCAGCAGCACCTCGGGCGCCACGGCGTCTAGCACCGCGCGCCAGAGCTGCACCACGCGGTGGGCCTGCGGCAGGTGGATGCAGCGCGTGCCCGGCTGCTTCCAGAGGTAGCCGATCGCGTCGAGGCGGATCAGCTCTGCGCCGTGGGCCACGTACTCTAGCAGCACGCCTGTCAGCTCCAGCAGCAGCGCGGGGCTGGCGAAGTTCAGGTCGATCTGGTCGGCGCTGAAGGTCGTCCAGACGTAGCGCGTGCCGCCCGGCGTCTCGAACGGCGTGAGCAGCGGTGTGGTGCGCGGCCTTGTCACGCCCGTAAGGTCTGTGGCCAGATCAACAATGTGGAAGCGCGACTCGGTGCCCGGCGCACCGGCCAAAAACGCCTGGAACCACGCGCTGCTCGCCGAGATATGGTTAACCACGGCGTCGAACATGAGCCGGTAGCGGCCGCGCAGCGCCGCGATATCCGCCCAGGTGCCCAGGGCGGGATCGACGGCCAGGTAGTCCACCACGGAGAAGCCGTCGTCGGAGGTGTACGGGTAGAAGGGCAGAATGTGGACGCCGCTGACGACCCCCGCAAAGCTGGTGTCGAGCGTTGCGCCGAGGCTCTGGAGCGGCGGGCGGCCCGACTCGCGCACCTGGTCGCCGTAGGTGATCAGGATGACGTCATCCTCGCTGAGGCGCTCGGCGGGCGGCGTCGGCGAGCTGGCGGGCGCGTGGCGGGCGGCGAAGCCATCGAGCAGCTGCGCAAGCTGGGGGTAGGTGCTAGCGCCGACTTCTTCGCCGTAAAGCGCGGCGAGGTGCGCGCGGATCTGAGTCTGCGGGTCGTTCACAGGGCCTCCGGGGTGGGCGGCACCTCGGCGGGCTCGGGGGGCAGGCCGCGCAGGCGGCGATACTCGGGGAGGCGCAGCATTGGCGGGCGCTCGTGGTCGCGGATCTCGCGCAGCTCCAGGTGGAAGCCGCCATCCTTGCGCTGCGTGATCAGCTTCATGCTCTGGTTCACAGGCTCCAGCAGGCTCACGCGCTGGCGCTGCTCCATGCGCTGGATCACCACCTGGGTGATGGCGAAGGCCATCTTGGAGAGCGGCACAAGCTCCTGGTTGCGGTGGATGCGCTCCAGCAGATCCACCTGGGCCAGGGCGCCCAGGCCGTGGCGCTCCAGCAGATCGATCAGCAGCCCGGTCTCCACGCCGTAGCCGGTGAAGAACGGCACCGCCTCCAGCGCGCTGCGGCGGCCCGCGTACTCGCCGGAGAGCGGCTGGAGCATACCAGAAAGCTCGGGGTAGAAGAGGTTGAGCAGCGGGCGGGCGGTGAGCTCGGTTACGCGCCCGCCGCCGCTGGCGTGTACCTGCTCGCCAAACTGGAGCGGCCGCCGGTAGAAGCCCTTGCTGTAGACGAGCCGCCGCTCGCGCAGCAGCGGGCCAAGCAGGCCGTAGACGAAGCGCGGGTGGAAGTTCTTGATATCGGTGTCGCACCAGACGATAATCTCGCCGCTGGTGACAAACAGGCTCTTCCAGAGCGCGTCGCCCTTGCCGGCGAAGGCGCC
>JAYUYB010000811.1:0-2689 GCA_043752655.1 Chloroflexota bacterium | reverse complement strand
GAGCAAGCTGATACGCGGGCCGCCAAAGGTGTGCGCTACGACGCAGAGCAGAACACGATTGTGCTGAGCGGCGCCGCGCCCACAACCCTCGCCGCCGTCGGCGCGGCCCTGGATCGTCCCGAGCTGCTCGCCGAGCTTGGCGGGGGCGAGTGGCTGCTCTCGGCCAACCTCGAACTCCGCGCGGGCGCCGAGCTTGCCATCAGCGGCCCCGCCGTCCGCTGGCTGAAGCTGCGCAGCGACAGCGAGGGCTTTGTCTCGATTAAGGCCCGTGGCGGTCGGCTCACGATCAGCGACACCTGTGTGAGCTCGTGGGACCCTGGGCAGCAAAAAGTAGACCAGGAGCTCGCCGATGGGCGCAGCTTCGTGCTCGCCCGCGACGGCGCTTGGATGGGCATCTATCGCTCGCAGCTTCAGTACCTGGGCTACGCTGCCAACGAGTCCTACGGCCTCGCCTGGCGGCTGGAGGGCACGGGCGGCGAGATTGTGGAGAGCGAGCTAGCCTACAACTACTATGGGCTCTATACTTTCGAGGTCGCAGACCTGCTGATCCGTGGCAACGAGGTGCATCATAATATCCAGTATGGCATCGATCCCCACACCGACTCGCGGGGCCTGATCATCGAGGAGAACACGGCGCACCACAACGGCAAACATGGCATTATTCTCGCCGAGGGTTGTAGCGACAGCATTGTTCGCAACAACGTCGTGTACAACAATATTCTTCACGGCATTGTTCTCTATAACGACTCGGATAACAACACGGTCGAGGGCAACACAGTCTACGGCAACGGGCAGCAGGGGATCAACCTCAACAATGTGCGCGGCAATCGCATTGTGGGCAATGCCGTGTACGCCAATACCAAAGATGGCATCGGCGTGGGCCAGAAGGCGACCGAGAATCTCGTTATCAACAACATTGTGCGCGACAATCAGGCGCACGGGATTTATCTGTACAGCGACGCCGACAAGAACACCATCGAGGACAATCAGATCAGTGGCAATGGCCGCTTTGGCATCTATCTCAAAAGCGCTGGGAACTGGATCACGATGGGAAACGAGGTCTTTGGCAACGCGATCGGCGTGTATGCGCGGGCAGAGGATCTGCCCCGCGACGCGCGCGAGCAGAACCGCATCTACGACAATCGCGAGGCCGACGTGAAGGTTGGCGGCTAAACTGCCCGTGGCGCTCGTCTATGGTAAGATACCTCCCCGGTTGAACAATAATTTCTCGTGGAGGTACCGTGCGCGTCTTTATCACCGGCATCACCGGCCCTGTGGGCAGCTTTTTCGCCGACTATCTGCTTACCATTCCGGGGCTCGAGGTTCACGCTTTTAAGCGCTGGCGCAGCGACCCACGGCCAATCGCCCAGCTGCGGGGCCGCATCACGCTCCACGAGGGCGACATCGAGGATGCCTTCTCGATCGATAAAGCCGTAGCCGCCGCCGCACCGGATCGCGTGTTTCACCTTGCCGCCCAGAGCTACCCAAGCGCCTCCTGGGAGGCGCCCATCCACACAATGCGGGTGAATGTCGAGGGTACCCTGAATCTCCTGGAGGCCGTGCGCCGCCATGTGCCGCAGGCCCGCGTCCACATCGCCGGCTCGAGCGCCCAGTACGGCGTGGTGCGCCCCGACGAGGTGCCGATCAACGAGCACCACGCCATGCGCCCCAGTAGCCCGTATGGCGTGAGCAAGGTTGCCGCCGAGCTCAGCGGTCTCCAGTACCACGAGAGCTTTGGGCTCCACGTTGTGGTAACCCGCTCGTTCAATCACGTCGGGCCGCGCCAGGGCGACCGCTGCTCGATCCAGACGTTTTGCCAGCAGATGGCCGCGATCGAGGCCGGCCATCAGGAGCCCGTGCTCAATGTGGGCAACCTGGAGGCTCGCCGCGACTTCACCCACACACGTGATGTCGCGCGGGCGCTCTGGCTGCTGAGCGAGCGCGGCACGCCCGGCGAGGTCTACAATCTCTGCTCAGGACACGCCATCCGCATCGGCGACATCGTCCAGCTGGTGCTAGAGCGGGGCCGCGTGCCGGTTGAGGTGCGCGTCGACCCGGCGCGGCTACGCCCAAGCGACGAGCCCGTGCTGATGGGCGACAACACCAAGCTGCGCGAGGCTACGGGCTGGGTGCCAACGGTGGGCATGAGCGCAATTGTAGACGAGCTGCTGATGTATTGGCGCGCACAGCTCCAGCCCTGAGGGCACGGCGGAGAGTCGGGACGCACACCGCCGTGCTGCAATACCCTATCGGCTATCGGCTATCGGCTATCAGCTTGTGCCGCCATACGCGCTGCCATCGGTGACGCGCAGGAAGATCTCTTCAAGGTCGCTCGCCTGTCCCGCAAAGTGGGTCACGGCAAGGTTGGCGCCAATCAGGCGTTGCAGCAGCGAGCTCACGGCCCGGTCGTCGCCATCGAAGTCGAACTGAAGCTGGGGCGGGTCGCTCTCGGGCAGCACGCGCACATCGAGCACATTGGGCTGATCGCGCAGCAGCGCTGCGGCCGCCTCCAGGGCACTCAGCATGCCGTCGTCGCCCTCGGGCAGCAGGTGCAGCTCGAAGCTGCGATGGGGCTGCAACGAGCGCATGATCGTGGCCACATCGCCGGAGGCAAGCAGGTTGCCGCGCTCGATAATCCCGATCTGGGTACACATTTCGGCCAGCTCGGTGAGGATATGCGAGCTGATCA
>JAYUYB010000810.1:0-2689 GCA_043752655.1 Chloroflexota bacterium | reverse complement strand
TGGTGTTCAGCATCCTGTTCGGTCCGGGCCCCTGGATCGTTCCCGTCGCGGCGACGACGGGCGGAATCGCGTTGCTCTGGGTGTTTCTGGGGCCGCTGATGGCGCGGGGCTTTCGCACGCGGACCGACCGCGCGCTCAACGCGCTCCTCGCCAACATGGTTGCCGTCGGTGAGGCCGCCGAACCAGGCGCTGCAGCAGATGGCGGGGCGTGAATCGTTTCTGGGACTTGTAGCTCACCGGTGCTCCGCAGCGGCGATGGATGGCGGATGGGCGTCCGACCGCCCGTGGGGCCAGGATCGGGATGCAGGGCGGGCGGATGGTGCGAACAGTGGTGGCCGCGCTGCGCCTGCCTTACGACCTGGCGGCCTTCCCCGAGGCGCCAACCTTTGTGTGCGCCTAATTGTGCAGCCGTCGCTAGATGCTCTGGCGGCCGCGCTCTGGGGCGAGGCCCCCTTTGAGGGCCGGCTGCCGGTCAGCATTCTTGGGCGGTGCCCAGCAGCCAGCTGACCGATCTGTCACCCTTCTGCAAACACAGCGTGGTATAATCTCGGGACTTAGCGGCCCGCGCCGCGCCCCCCGTCACCACGTGATTAGCGTTCTTGGCCGCCGACGCCCAGGCTTTACCGAGGCGTCGGCGAGCCAGCTAGCAAAAGGCCATATGATCGCCTATAACTTCCACGCCATCGGCAAAGGCGCCGTCGGCAAGGCCAGCGTAGGCCAGGAGAAGTTGGCGCCCCCCTCGCCGACAGCCATTGGCGGTGCCACGTATCGCGCTCAGCACAGCGCCAACGGCGAACAACTGCTGCTCGGCCACCTTGTTGCGGCCCTTGGCGACACGTTCCCGCGCTCCCTCCTCGTCACCTACTATGTCTCGCTCAAGACCAACCCGTTTGTGGTGCTCACGGGCCGCGAGGGCGTGGGCAAGGCTGCCCTGGCCGCAGGGCTCGCCGCAGCGCTTGTGGGCCAGGAGAGCGGGCAGTTCGTCACGATCGGCTCAGATAGCTGGGCCCGCTACGGCAGCCAGAGCAGCTACTACCGGGGCATCCACGAGCGCTTCGGGACAAGCCAGCTGATTGAGACGCTCAACGAGGCCGCCGCCCCCGAGAACAGCGACAAGATCTACCTTGTGCTGCTTAAGGGCCTCACCCTGGAAGAGCTGAATAGCTACGTCAACCGCCTGCTCCAGATCGGCCCCCACGGCGAGCGCCGCCTCGCCCTGCCCGGCGTCGCCCACGCTGCGCAGCCCGTAGTGCCGCCCAACTGCTTTATCACTGCCACCTTGCACTCGCCGCGCGTCGCCTCGCCGCTCGATCAGGAGGCCCTGCGCCACGCCGGCCAGATCGAGTTCAGCCCGGGCCTCCACGCTGATACTACACTGCCCGCCCTGCCATTGCCGCCCGTGGGCCTCCAGCGGATCATGCTCGGCGCCGTCGCCCACGACTCACGCTGCGCACGGGCACGCCTGGCAACCATCCTTGGGCGCGGCGAGCTACGGCGCCTCGCGCCCTCGCCTGGGGTGGCCGCCAGCCTGCTGGAGGGCGGCGTGACGATCTCGCGCACTCTGCGGGAAGATACGCTGGCCTATGTGGCAAACAGCTTCGACAGCGAGGACTGTGGCCTGTTCGACCCAGCAAATGCCAGGCGCAACGCCCAGCTCGCCTTCGACGCCCAGATTATCCAGCGCCTGCTCTGGCGGATCGACTGGCGCCGCCGCGCGCTGCATCGCCGCCTTGCCACGCTGCTGCACGGCTGAGTCGCTTTGCTTGACAGCCATACGGCGCCGTGGTACCATCCACCAATCTCAGAATGATAGATTGTTTTTCATAAGGCAGCGTAGCCACCCCAACCACGCCG
The DNA here is from genome assembly GCA_043752655.1 of Chloroflexota bacterium. GTDB lineage: Bacteria > Chloroflexota > Chloroflexia > Chloroflexales > Chloroflexaceae > OHK40. The sequence goes on along the minus strand of JAYUYB010000810.1, from coordinate 835 downwards.
TTGGTCGTTACGAGCACGCGCTCATCTCGCCCTCAAGGTTGTCGTCGTGTTGGCCCATGAGCTCACGGACTGTAGCGAGGAACCGATGGCCCCACTGCTTGAAGTGCGCAATCTACAGACCCATTTTCACACCCAGGACGGGGTCGTCAAGGCGGTCGACGGGGTCTCGTTTTACGTCAATCGCGGCGAGACACTTGGGATTGTCGGCGAGTCGGGCTGCGGCAAGAGCGTCACCTCGCTCTCGGTGATGCGCCTGATCCCCAACCCGCCCGGTAAGATCGCGGGCGGCCAGATCCTCTTTGATGGCGACGACCTGCTGAAGATGTCCGACGAGGAGATGCGCCATATCCGGGGCAACCGGATCGCGATGATCTTCCAGGACCCGATGACCTCGCTCAACCCGGTGCTCACGGTGGGCCGCCAGATCACCGAGTCGCTGGAGCTGCACCTGAAGCTCTCGCGCAAGGAGGCGCACAACCGGGCCGGCGAGCTGCTGGATATGGTCGGCATCCCGAGTGCCTCCAAGCGCCTGGACAACTACCCCCACCAGTTTTCCGGCGGCATGCGCCAGCGCGTGATGATCGCAATGGCGCTCTCCTGTAACCCCGAGCTGCTGATCGCCGACGAGCCCACCACGGCCCTCGATGTCACCATCCAGGCCCAGATCCTCGAGCTGATCAACCGGCTGCGTGAGGAGCTAGAGACAGCCGTGATTATCATCACGCACGATCTTGGCGTGGTCGCCGGGATGACCGACCGGGTGACGGTGATGTACGCCGGTAAGGTGATCGAGGAGGGGCCGACCAAAGAGATCTTCGCCAACCCGCGCATGCCC
>JAYUYB010000809.1:0-6769 GCA_043752655.1 Chloroflexota bacterium | reverse complement strand
TGATCAGCGAGCTGCTCGACCTCGCCAGGATCGAGGCGGGCCATATGACGGTCGAGCTTGCTCCGCTCGACCTGCGCCGACTGGTTGTGGAGACTGTCGATACGGTGCAGGGCCTGCTGCGCGCGCGGGCGCTGTCGCTGCGCTCTACCCTGCCGGCCACACTCCCCACGGTGGTGGCCGACGCCGACCGGGTGCGCCAGGTGTTGCTCAACCTGCTCTCCAACGCTGTGAAGTTCACCGAGCGCGGCATGATTACGGTGAGCGCGGCCACGGTGGACGAAGTGGGCGAGGATGGGCGGATCGGGCGCTATGTGGTGGTGCGCGTGGCCGATACAGGCATCGGCATTCCGCCCGAGCGCCACGGCGATGTGTTTGAGGAGTTTGTGCAGATCCACGGCAGGCGCTCACGCGTGGCCGGCACCGGCCTCGGCCTCGCCATCGCCCGCAAGCTGGTGGAGGCCCAGCATGGCCGGATCTGGGTGGAGAGCAACCCCGGCGCCGGGAGCACCTTTAGCTTTACCCTACCTCTGCAAGGGAACAGCGTACAGGGCACAGGGCACAGGGGGCCGGAACCGGCCGCCGCGCAGCTCCACCCGAGCGGGAACAGGGCACAGGGAACAGGGGACAGGGAGCCGGAGCCGGCCGCCGCGCACCTAGATGCACACGGGCGGATTATCGACACGAGGGCATATGCGACTAATGGCCACAGCCCCGTGTAAGGGCGCCCCTTGTGGGCGCCCCTGGCAGATCGTAAAGGCACCCTTTGCACTGTGCTTCATACCCTGTGCCCAGTACCCTGTTCCCTGTACCCTCCTATGACAGAAGTGCAACAAAAAATCCTCTACGTCGAAGACAACCGCGACAACCAGCGCCTGGTGCAGCGCGTGCTCGGCGCGCGCGGCTACCAGGTGATCATCGCCGAGGACGGCGCCGAGGGCGTGGCCCTGGCCCGCGAGACGCGGCCCGCCCTGGTGCTTGTGGATCTGGGCATCCCCGGCCTGGATGGCTACGAGACGACCACGCGCCTGCGCAGCTTCGTGCATCTGCGGGGCGTGCCGATCGTGGCGCTCACCGCCGACGGCACCCCCGGCGCCCGCGAGCGCGCCCTGGTGGCGGGCTGCGACGGCTACCTGCTCAAGCCGATCGACGCGCGCCTGCTGCCGCAGCAGGTGGCCGAGTTTATCGGCGGCAAGCGCGAGCAGCTGCCTAGCAACGTCGATCAGACTGAGCTGCTGCAGGCCTACAACCAGAAGCTGGTGGAGCGGCTGGAGCAGCGCGTGCGCGAGCTGACCCAGGCTAACGCCGAGGTGCAGGAGCTCGACCGGCTCAAAAGCCAGTTTCTCTCCAGCCTCTCGCACGAGCTGCGCACGCCGCTCACCGCGCTGATGGGCTACCTGGAGCTGTTCGACCGTGGCATGCTCGGCCAGCTTACGCCCCAGCAGCGTGAGGCGATCATCGTGATGCGGCGCGGCGGCGATACGCTGACCCAGCAGCTCAATAACTTGCTCTATTTTCAGGAGCTGCGTGGCCGTAGCTTCAACCTGCGCGCGATCAGTCCGCTCCAGACGCTCGGGCCACTGCTTGCGGCGATGCAGGAGCGCGCGCAGCAAGCTGGCATCGCCCTAAGCGTGGTGGCCGGTGAGCCCGCGCCCATTCACGCCGACCCCGCCGCCTTCGAGCAGCTAGTGCGCAGCCTGCTCGACAACGCCCTCAAGTTCACCCCGCGTGGAGGGCGCGTGCGCCTCACGCTCCACGACGAGCCCTCGCGCCTGATTGTGCGCGTGGAGGACACGGGCGCAGGCATCGCCAAAGAGCACCTGGAGAAGATCTACCTGCCCTTCTTCCACGCGGATGTCGGCCCGAGCCAGGGGCTACCCGGCGCCGGCCTCGGCCTCGCCATCGTGCAGCATATTGTGCAGAGCCACGGCGGCCAGATAACGGCCCGCAGCGCGCAGGGCAAAGGGAGCGTCTTTACCGTCGTGCTGCCGCGCACCTCGGCCCCGTAGAGGCGCACACAGACAAGGAGACAAGGAGACAGGGAGACACGGAGACACGGAGACACGGAGCGCCTATCGGTTGCATCAGGTTGTCTCCCGGTCTCCCGGTCTCCCTGTCTCCTCTACTGCCCGTACAGCCCCTTGTACACCCCCCAGAAGCCGTACACCGCCCGCACGTACCCCTTCGTCTCTGGGAAGTCGATAACCTCCGTGAACATGTCGGGGTCGGCCACACTGCTGCCACCGGCCCAGCGCTGGGCGTTGCCAAGGCCACCGTTGTAGGCTGCCAGCGCTGCCTGCACACTGCCCTCCATGTCTTCGATCCGTCGGCCCAGGTAGAAGGCCCCGAAGCGCACGCTCACGGCTGGGCGGTAGAGATCGTCGAGCAGAAAATCCTCTACGCCAAGATTCTGCGCGATGCCCTGGCCGGTCTCCGGCATTACCTGGGCGAGGCCGCGCGCGCCAACCCACGAGGTGGCGGCGGGGTTAAACAGGCTCTCCTGGCGGAAGAGCGCGTAGAGCAGGCGCGGGTCCAGGCCGCGCTCGGCCGCCTCGCGCTGCACGAGTTCGGCGTAGGGCGTGGGGAAGCTCAGGCGGCGCAGGGCCACTGGCTGCGCTGGGGCCGTGGCGGGCGCTAGCCTCGCCAGAGCCTCGGCGGCGCTGAGGGCCGCGTAGGGTACGCCGGCCTCGTGAGCGCCCCGTGCTAGCTCAAGTAGGCCTTTGGGGCTCCCCGCGACAGCCCGCTGCCCGTCTATCCACTCCGCGAGCGCCTCGTTCGGCAACCCCACCTCGGCGAGCTGCGCCGCGCGGGTGGCGAGCGCTTCGTCCAGCGCAGGGGGCGTGGCCTCAGGGGCGGCCCAGGCTGCCGTCCATGCCTCCAGCTCGGCCCACTGCTCCGCCGTGATCGGCGCGCCGACGGGGGTGCTGCCCTCGGGGGCGCCGCCGAGCTCGTCGGCGGCACGCGCGCCCTCGTAGCTAGCGGGGGCGGCGGCCTGCGCGGCGCCAAACAGCTCGCGGGCTGCGGCCTCGTCGCCCATTGCGCGAGCCGCCAGGCCCGCCCAGAAGGCGCCGCGCGCGCGTGGGGCGCCGCTGTTACCCTCGGCGAGTTTCTGCCATGCCGCGCGCGCCTCGCTTTGGCGGCCCGCCTGGAGCAGCGCAAGGCCGGCGGCGTGCAGCCCGGCGCGGCCCTCGGGGCTGGCGGGGAAGCGCCGCCCAAGCTCCAGGCGTAGCTGCAAGGCGCCCTCCCCGTCGCCAAGCCGCTCGCGCAGCAGCGCGGCGCGCTCTAGCGCTTCAGGTGCCCGTGCGTCGTCGGGGTAGGCAGCCGCATACTCGACATAACCAGTAACGGCGCGCTCGGTCTCACCGGACTGGCCGAGGGTCTGCACCCAGTCGAGCTGGGCCTGGCGCCCGGCCTCGCCGTTGGGGCTGAGGGCGGCGGCCTCGGCGAGCGCAGCGAGGGCGGCTGGGAAATCGCCCAGGGCGCGCAGGGCGAGGCCGCGCAGGCGCCGCAGCTCCGCTCCAGCCTCGGGCTCGGGCTCCAAAGCGATGGCCAGATCGAGCTTGGCCACGGCGTCGCCCCAGCGCTCGGTGGCCACGAAGATCCGGCCAGCCTGGGCGGGCGAGATGGCGGGGTCGCCGGCGGCGAGCAGCTGGTCGGCAGCCGCCGCAGCTTGCGGGGTGGCAGGAAACTGCTCCACAAGCTCGATCAGCCAGGCACGGGCTTGGTTGGCGGCGCCAAGGCTTTGGGCGAGCGCCACAGCCTCGGCGCGGATGCGCGCGCTGTAGCCGGGCTCTTCGGCGAGGGCCAGCAGCTCGTCGTAGAGCACGAGCGCCTCGGCGGGGCGACCGAGCTCGCCGAGCAGGGCGATCGCCTTCTCGTAGCTGCCGGCGCGCTCGCCGCGCACCACGGGCGAGCGTGCGGCGTGCAAATAATTTGTGGCGGCCGCTGCCAGCTGTCCGCCTGCGCGCTCCTGGGCGGCCTGGCGCATGGCGGCGTAGGGCTCGATTGGCGTGCCAAGTGCGCGGTATGTCTGGTAGGCGGCCACGGCGGCGCTATGGTCGCCCGCCGCCTCGTTGGCGCGGGCCACCCAGAATAGGGCGGCTGGGCGCAGTGCGTGCTCGGGCGGCGCCACGTCAAGGAAGGCGCGCAGCAGCTCGGCCGCCGATGTCCAGCGGCCACGGCGGGCAAAGCTCTCGGCCAGGTAGAAGCGAGCCTCCAGAGCCTCGGGGGCGCTAGGGTAGGCCTGGATCAGCGTGCTGAAAGCGCTGCTGGCGGCGGCATCGTCGCCGATGGCGCGTGTGGCGAGGGCGCCCTGGAGCAAGGTGGGGGCGGGCGGCAGGCTGGTGGGGGCGAGGATTGGCGCAGGGGCGCCGACGCTGTCGGGCGAGGCGGGGGCCGGGGCGCCGGGGACTGGGCCGTTTACTATCTCGCAGCCCGCCAGCGCCGCAGCCAGGGCGAGGGGCCCGCAGAGGCGGGCGAGTGTCGCTCGGATCATGGCGGCATCTTACCACGACAGGGTGACATGCGCTCGCGCTGCTCGCGCTGACAAGGTGACCAGGTGACACCTATCGGCACCGTTAAGTGTCACCCTGTCACCGTTTCACCCGGTCACCGGTCACCCGGTCACCGTGGCTAGAGATTAGTATTTCGTCACGCAGGAGAAATGAGGGGATGCTACCATAGGCCTGTCGCGCAAGAGCGCGTGCCGCTGTCGCTGCCGCACATCGCAGCCTGCTATTGAGGAGTCGCTGGTATGCTTCGCTTCGGAAAAATCGTCGGGTTCGTGTTCGTCGCGCTCATGCTTGGGCTAGCCGCCACGCCGCCCGCGCCCGCCATGGCCCAGAACAAACGCTGCTTCGCCGAGGTGCCCGACTGCATCGAGGGCCGCTTCGCCGAGTACTGGCAGCAGAACGGTGGACTGCCCGTGTTCGGCTTCCCGATCAGCGCGGCCCGGCTCGAAAATGTTGGCGGCGCGCAGGTGCTCGTGCAGACGTTCGAGCGCAACCGCTTCGAGCTGCGCCCTGAGAATCCCCGCCCCTACGACGTGCTGCTCGGCCGTCTGGGCGACGAGCGCCTGAAGCAGCTTGGCCGCGACTGGCAGGCCGAGCCCAAGGCGCCCACCAGCAGCCAGGCCGGCTGCCAGTTCTTCGCCGAGACCGGCCATCTCGTCTGCGACGCCATCCTGCGCTTCTGGCAGAGCAACGGCCTGAACCTTGATGGCCGGGGTGGCTTCACCGCCTCCGAGAGCCTGGCGCTCTTCGGGCTGCCGCTCACCGAGGCCAGGCTGGAGACCGGCAGCGACGGCAAGCAGTACCTCACCCAGTGGTTCGAGCGCGCCCGCTTCGAGCTGCACCCCGAGGTTGGCCCGAACAGCGTGCTGCTCGGCCTGCTCGGCCGCGAGACGGGCGGCAGCCAGCCGGCCCCGCCTGCGCCTCAGCCGCCTGTGGCCGACCCCTGTGCCGGCGTGCCCGACGCGGTGAACGCCCGCATTCGCCCCGGCAAATGCTTCAACGCCGGCACCCGCATCGCCGTGGATGTGTTCGGCTTCCGCGCCAACGAGCAGGTCGGCTTCTGGTTCAACACCCCCGAAGGCCAGATCTTCGGCACCGTGCAGACCTACAACGTTGGCCCCACCGGCGCCGTGAACGACCTGCCGCTGCCCACGGATGGCTTCACGCCTGGCATCTGGTCGTTCGTGATGGAGGGCACCAGCAGCGGCAACAAGGCCATCGCCTACTTCCGCATCCTCGGCGACGCGCCCGCGCCTGTGCCCCCCGTGAGCGGCGACGTGCCCGCCCCCGTGAGCGCCACGATCAACCCGTCCCAAGGCCCCGCCGGAACCGTGTTCGAGGCGCAAGGCTTCGGCTTCAAGCCCGGCGAGAATATCGGCGTCTACGTCACCGAGCCCAGCCAGAGCGTGTTCGGCGCGCCGTTCCAGGTGAAGGCCGACGGCTCGGGCCTCAGCGAGTTCGTCACGCTCAGCACCGACGGCAGCTTCCCCAAGGGCATCTACGCGTTCACCTTCGAGGGCGTGAGCAGCAAGCACCGCGCCGTCGCCTACTTCCGCGTGCAGTAAGTAGGGCAGTAGTGCTAAGTGCTAAGTGCTAAGTGCTGAGTGCTGAGTCCTGTCGGTTACAATAGTCTGCCAGCTCGTGCGCAGCGCCCTCAGCACTCAGCACTTTGCCGGGCGCCCGGCACTCAGCACTCAGCACTCAGCACGTTGCCCGGCACTCAGCACTCAGCACTTTCATCTGTCCAGGCGATCCTCGCGCCAGCGAAACACGAACTGCTTGTCGCCGGGGCGGGCGCGCCGGAAGCGCCAGAGGTGCGTGGGGCGGCCGCGGCCCTCGCGCGTGTGCGTCGTCTCCTCTAGCAGCTCGGACTCCTTGATCTTGCGGTAGAAGTTGCCCTTGTCGAGCTTCTCGCCCAGAATCTGCTCATAGATATGCTTCAGCTCCAGGATCGAGAAGAGCTCGGGCAGCAGCTGAAAGGCCAGGGTTGTGTACTCTAGCTTGGAGCGCAGGCGCGAGACGGCGAAAGCCAGCACCTGCTCGTGGTCGAAGGCCAGCTGCGCGGGCAGCGCGCCAACCGGCCACCAGCGCACGTCGGTGCTTTCGTCGCTCACCTTGATTTTCTGGACATCGGCGCGCACCAGGGCAATGTAGGCTACGCTGATCACGCGGGTGCGCGGGTCGCGGCCCACATCGCCAAAGGTGTAGAGCTGCTCCAGGTACACGTCGTGGACGCCCGTCTCCTCCTCCAGTTCACGGCG
>JAYUYB010000808.1:0-2692 GCA_043752655.1 Chloroflexota bacterium | reverse complement strand
ACACGACATAATGATCGATCAAGCCAAAGGCGCTGATCAGGCTGGGCGCGCCGCCCTCAGCGACATAGAGCGTGCTCTCGCCCACAACCTTGGCCGCGATGCGCTCGCCGGCGGCCTCGCGGGCGGCAAGGTGCTTGCGCAGAAACGTCTCGGCCTGGGGGTCGTTCTTCGAGCCGACGATGATCAGCAGCTCGCTATTGCGCAGCAAGGCCTCGGCGGCGTTCGACCCGCTGACCACAGCCGGGTCTACGCCGCGCACGGCCACCGCGAGCTCGCTGCCGAGCCATGTCACCACGTCGTCGCCGAAGCTCACGCCGAGCAGGCGCTCGACCGGCGCCAGGAGTGCGGCGGGGTCGGCCACACCAAAGTTCTGGCGGATGGCGTCGCGCAGCTGCTCGACCTCGATCACACCGCCGACGTTGGGCGCGAGGGCCGCGTAGAACTGGGTGTCGGCGGGCAGCAGCTCCGGCATGCTGGGGCCGCGAGCGGCCAGCAGCAGCCAGGCGAAGAGCGCCCCGCCGATCAGGACGGCGACCAGGGTGATGGCGAGGCCGCCCGCGAGGGCGTAGCCGAGGCCCCGCTCCTGCCGTGCGGCGCCCGTTGCTGGGTGTAGAGTCATAAAAAGCTCCATATGTTATCCGCAGATGACGCAGATGACGCAGATTTCCGGCCCATTTTCGGCTAGAATCTGCTGCCATGGTACCATGAGGGGCCGTGCTCTCGAACAGGACTTTCGCAATGCGCCTTGAGCTGCTGCCCCCGGAGCTGGCCGTGGGCCACATCCTCTGCCACAACCTGGCCGACGCCCAGGGGCGCAAGGCCTTCGCGAAGGGCCGCGTGCTGCGGCCCGAGGATCTGCCGCGCCTGCGCGAGCTTGGCGTCGCCGCGCTGCGGGTGGCGCTGCTCGCCCCCAACGACGTGCGCGAGGACGAGGCGGCCGCCCGGCTCGCCGCCGCCGTGGCCGGCCCCGGCGTAAGCGCCACCCCCGCGCACAGCGGCCGGGTGAATCTGCGCGCCGAGCAGGCTGGCCCGCTGGTGGTGGATGCCGCCGCGCTGCTCGCGATCAACGAGGTGGACGGGCTTACGGTTGCCACGCTGGCGCGCCACCAGCTTGTGCGCCCCGGTCGCACCCTCGCCACGATCAAGGTGATTCCGTTCGCTGTGCCCGAGGCCGAGCTGGCCCGCGCCGAGGCAGCCGGACGCGCCACCGGGGGCGTGCTGCGCGTGCGCCCGCTGCTGGTGCAGCGCGTGGGCGTGATCCTGGTGAGCAGCCTGGCCGCCCGCCTGCGCGTGGAGCGCGGGGTCTACCCCGCCATCGAGGCGCGCGTGGTCGCTTTGGGCGGGGCGGTGGCCGCCCGGCGCATGGTGGCGCCCGCCGAGGCCGAGGTGGCGGCGGCGCTGGGCGAGCTGCGCGCCCTGGGCCTGGAGCTGATCATCGTGGCGGGCGAGACCTCGGTGGTGGACATGGACGACGTGACGCCGCGCGGGATCGTCCTGGCGGGCGGGCGGGTGGAGCACTACGGCGCGCCCGTCGAGCCGGGCAATTTGCTGCTGCTGGCGTATCTGGAGGGGTTGCGGCCCAACACTGTGCTCCCCGTGCTCGGCGCGCCTGGCTGTGTGCGCTCCCGCGATGCCAACATCGTAGATCTGCTGCTGCCACGCCTGATGGCTGGCGAGGCGCTGCGCCGCCACGATATTGTGGCCCTTGGGCACGGCGGTCTGCTGGGATAAAGGCTTTGCCTGTCGGTTATAGTTACGCGCTACTATAGCTCAAGCGCCGGCCCCGTCGGCCAATAAACCCTTCTGCCACGAGGTTTTTATGTCGCTCGAAGCGCTCAAAATGGATCGGCGCGAGGCCGCCTTGCTGGATTTTAGCCGCGCCGTTAACCTAAACCCCGACTATCTATGGGCGCGCTACCAGCGCGGCCAGGTGCTGCGCGAGCTTGGTCGCCATGATGAGGCGCTGGAGGATTTTCGCCACGCCGCCCAGATCAACCCCGACGACTCAGCCGTGCAGGCCGAGCTAGGCGAGACCTTGCGCGTGCTGCGACGCTACCCCGAGGCCGTGGAGGCCTTTGGTCGTGCCATCGAGCTCGATCCGAACTACGCCTGGGCTTTTGGCAGCCGTGGCCAGACCTTGCGTGCCATGCGTCGCCACGAGGAGGCACTCGCCGACTTCGAGCGCGCCCTGGCGATCACGCCCGATATGGCCTGGGTGCTCGCCGAGCGGGGCGAGGCGCTGCGCTCCCTTGGGCGCTTCGACGAGGCGATCGTTCAGTTCTCGCACGCCATCGCACAGGACCCCGCCTACGCCTGGGCGATCGGCCACCGCGCCATCGCCTACCGTGAGCAGGGCCGCTACGACGAGGCCGTGGCCGACCTCGACCAGGCCCTGGAGCTTACCCCGAACCAGGCCTGGCTGCTCGCGGAGCGCGGCGAGGCCAAGCGCCTGCTGGAGCGGCTCGACGAGGCGCTGGAAGATCTGGGCCGCGCCATCGAGCTCGACCCCGTGTACGCCTGGGCGATTGGCAGCCGTGGCGCCGCCTACCGCTCCACTGGCCAGGATGACGAGGCCCTGGCTGACTTCAGCCGCGCCATCGAGCTTGACCCAAGCTATGTCTGGATCTACACGCAGCGCGGCATGCTGCACCGCAGCGCGGGCCGCCAGGACGAAGCCGTGGCCGACTTCAGC
>JAYUYB010000807.1:0-14854 GCA_043752655.1 Chloroflexota bacterium | reverse complement strand
ACCCCGCAGCGCTGCGGCGCCGCATCAGCGTCGGCCAGGTAGTTGCCTTTGTGCTGCTGCTCAGCGTCGCGGCGCTTTTCCTCATCCCGCTGCTCTGGATGATCTCGTCGTCGCTCAAGCCAGACTACGCGATCTTCGCCGTGCCGCCGCAGCTCATCCCCAACCCGCCGCGCTGGGCCAACTACCCCGAGGCCCTGACCTTCGTCCCCTTCGGGCGCTACACGCTCAACACGCTGCTTATCAGCGCTGTCAGCATCGTCGGCAACCTGATCTCGTGTACAGTGATCGCCTACGCCTTTGCCCGCCTGCGCGCCCCTGGGCGCGACGCGCTGTTTCTGGTGCTGCTGGCGACGATGATGCTGCCGTACCCGGTGACGATGGTGCCGCTGTATGTGCTCTTCAATGCGCTCGGCTGGATCAACACGTTTTTGCCGCTCACCGTGCCGACATTCTTTGGCAGCGCGCTCTACATCTTCCTCCTGCGCCAGTTCTTCCTGACCCTGCCGACCGATCTGGAAGACGCGGCGCGTATCGACGGCGCCAACACGGCCCGCATTATCTGGCACGTGATCCTGCCGCTGTCGCGCCCCGCCCTTGCCACGGTGGCGATCTTCACCTTCCAGGCCACTTGGAACGATTTCCTGGCACCGCTGATCTATCTACAGAATCCCCAAAACTATACCGTGACCCTCGGACTCCAGTTCTTCCGCACCAGCTATACAACCAGCTGGGCATACCTCATGGCAGCCTCACTGATCACGATGCTGCCGGTGGTGCTTGTGTTTCTGCTGGCTCAACGGCTCTTCATCGAAGGTATCGCCCTGACGGGGCTGAAAGGCTAGCGGCGAGCGGCTCGTAAGTCTGCTAGAGCTTCGGCATGCGCTTGCGCACTGGCAGTAGCGAGGACTTGCTCAAGCTCCAGCGCTTGCTCCCACAGAGGGCGATTTGCACGAAGATAGGCTCTACCGCGACGCGGTGAGGGGGTTCGACCGCCAGCGCAAAATCAGGCGGGGACGTCGTTGTCCTCCACCTGATCTTGCGCTGACTCGACGAGCCTATTCAATTATTAGGATTGGAGCGGGAGACGGGGTTCGAACCCGCGACCTGCACCTTGGCAAGGTGCCGCTCTACCAACTGAGCCACTCCCGCAATCCGTGTCGCTCTCGCAACGATGAAGAGTATAGCATGGCTTTCACCAGATTGCAAATCGCCCAGCAGAACAAAAAGCCTCGCTAATATTTTTAATAAAATGGCAAATATTGCCAAAAGTATTGACAATTTTATAAAAACGTGCTATTATCTTCTCGAAAGTGGTGATAAACACCAAGCGGGGATGAAAATCTCCACGACACTCAGTATCTGCGAGGGAGGACGCCATGCTCACGATGCGCGACAGCTACGTGCATGAGACTCTGGCCCGACTGGATCATTCGCGGCGCCGTGGCGCCCACGCCCACGCCCAGGCGCTCGCCGCAGAGCGGTCGCGCCGCCCGCTCGCCCGCGCCGCCCGCGTGGTCGGCCGCGCCCTGCTCGCGCTCGGCACCCGCCTGCTCAGCTACGGCGGAGGGCGCGCCCGCGCCGCCCACGCCGAGCTCGTGCCTTACACCGCCCCGTCCACGTATTCCCGCAATTAGACGTGGCACACACTCAGCTGCGCTCGGCCTGTTCCCTGTTCCCTGTACGCTGTACCCTCAGGAGCGCCCTATGCATCGTATGATCACCCGTGACCCTGTGAGCGGCGGCGAGCTGATCGTCACCCGCCTGGAGTGCCCCGCCAGCGGCATCACCATCGAGGGCCAGTTCGAGCTTGGCTGGATCGGCCGCCTTTCCTCTGAGCAGCTCGAATTCGTTGAGCTGATGGTCAAAAACCGTGGCAACATCCAGAAGCTCGCCGCCGAGCTGGAGATCGCCTACAACACCGCCCGCGCCCGCCTCGACGAGATCGTCACAGCTCTGGGCGGCACCCCCGAGAGCGATGGACGCCCCGACCGCCGCCAGGTGCTCGACCGCCTCGCCTCCAAAGAGATCAGCGTCGAGGATGCCATGCGCCTCCTAAAAAGCTAGCGCCACCCCCATGACCAACGAGCGCGACCGTATCCTCAAGCTGATCGAGTCCAGCCAGGTCTCTGCCAACGAGGCCTCGCAGCTGCTCAACGCCCTTTCCTCCCAGGAGCTAGCGGCTGCTCGCGCCCGCACCCGCCTGGTGCGCGTGCGCGTCACCGAGCTCTCCAGCGGCCGCCAGCGGGCCAATGTCACCATCCCTGTTGGTCTTGTGAACGTCGGCCTGCGCCTCGGCGCGCGCCTCGCCCCCCAGCTGAGCGCCTCCGCCCTCGCGGAGCTGCTGCGCGGCATCGAGCACGGCGCCACCGGCCGCCTGCTCGAGTGGCAGGATCTTGAAGAGGACGAGCGGGTCGAGCTTTTTGTAGAGTAGTAAGGAGTGTGCTATGTCTGAGCAGCGCTTCCCCGCCGGCCCCGCGCCGCGGGTTCGGATCACACGCGCCCAGGGCGACCTTCAGGTTGAGGTCTGGGATGAGGATGTCATTCTGGTAGCTACCCAGGGGCGCATGCGCGAGCTCTTCCAGGAGGGCGACGAGCTGGTGATCAACGGCTGCGACGATGATCTGGAGCTGCGCGTCCCCGCCCGCACCGCCGTGACGGTCGCCAAGTGCGACGGCGACCTGCGCGTCGAGGGCGTGCGCCGCCTGGAGCTCGATCGCGCCAGCGGCGATGTCCACATCGAGACTATCTCCGAGGAGCTGATTGTGAGCCAGGTCGCCGGCGACCTGAGCATCGAGGATGTCTCCCGCCTGACTGCCGGCGGCCCGCTCAGTGGCGACGTGACCTTGAGCAATGTGCGGCAGGCCAGCCTGATGAGCGTCGGCGGCGACCTCAGTATCGCGGGCGCCGACGAGGTTTCCGCAGGAAATGTCGGCGGCGATGTCAGCATCAAGGGCGAGCTCCAGACGCTGCGGCTTGGCCAGGTGGACGGCGACTGCAAGCTCGACGGCCCCTGCGCCCAGCTTGAGCTCGGCCGGGTGGGCGGCGACCTGAGCCTGGAGCTGGTGCGCCAGCTGAAGGGCGGCAAGGTCGAGGGCGACCTGGACGTAGAGGGCGTGGCCGAGCGGATCGAGCTGGGCAGCGTCGGCGGCGATGCATCCATAAAAGGGCTGGAGGGCGACATGGAGCTCGGCGATGTTGGCGGCGACCTGCAGCTGCGCGGCAGCTTCCCCCCAGGCAGCAAGGCCCGCGCCGTGGTCTCCGGCGACGCCAGCGTGCGCCTGCCTGGTGAGCCGAATCTCACGCTTACGGCGGTGGTGAGCGGCGAGCTGCGCGGCGTAGACGGCGGCGACAGCGACGGGCGCAAGCGCGTGAGCCTAAGCTACGGCGCCGGCGAGGCCAGCCTCGATCTGCATGTCTCTGGCGACCTGCGGCTCAGCGGCGCGGGCCGCCCCGAGCGCCAGAGCGCCAGCAGCGCACCTGGGCGCGAGCCAGGCCTCGACTGGGCCGAGTTCGGGCGCGAGATGGGCGAGCTTGGCCGCGAGCTGGGCAGCCTTGGCCGCCAGATCGGCGACGAGATCGCCGCTGCCTTCACCAAAGAGGGCGTGACGGGGGGCGCGGCCTGGGCCGAGGCGGCTGCGCGGCGCGTGGAGGAGCAGGCCCGCCGCATCCAGGAGCGCGCCGAGGCGCAGGCACGCACAGTCGAGGAGCGCGATCGGCGTGGTGAGGAGCAGGCGAGGATGAAGATCAAGATCAACGAGCGCGAGTGGCAGCTCGACCCCGAGCGCCTGGAGCGGATCAAAGAGCAGGCCCGTCGCGCCGCCGCCGAAGGCCTCTCCGGCGCCATCGAGGTCGTGGAGCGCGCCCTTAGCCGTGTGCGCGTGCCGCCTGTGCCCCCGGTGCCGCCCGTGCCGCCCGTGCCGCCCGTGCCAGCCACAGGGCAGACCATCCGCATCGAGATGGAGCATGCCGCAGAGCCCGCCGCGCCGCCGGCCAGCCGCGAGCAGGAGCGCGAGACCATCCTGCGCATGATCGCCGAGGGCCGCATCTCCCCCGAGGAGGGCGACCTGCTGCTGGACGCGCTGGGGAGCTAGTACTACAACGAGACTTGTTATTGCGAGCGTAGCGAGGAATCTGCTACGGACGCCGCGTAGTACGAGGGCATAGCTTTACCCAGATCTGCCGGGACGCCCGAACCCTTTGGACCACGAATGGCGCGAAGGGCCGCGAACCACCGCGAACCCGCCCCCGTTCGCGCGATTCGTGGTCCAGACGGTTCGCGCGGTTCGCGGTCCAGACGGCTTGGGGCGCGCCACGCCCCCCGCGTGAACCTGTGGGTAACGCTTGCCCTGAGGGAGAGGGGCCGGGGGTGAGAGCCAATGGATGTGGGCGCCCTGCTCTACAGCGTTTTCCAGAACACAAACGCCATCACGGCCCGCCCAATGCTGCTGAGGGCGAAGAGCGCCGCGATACCAAAGATCGTGACCGGGCCGAGGCTGATCTCGGAGTTGACGAGCACCGTGGCGAGCACGCCGCCGATCAGGCCCGCGGAGAGCGTGCCAAGCCCCGTGATCGCGCTGTGGGCCGCCATCGAGGCGCCGCGATGATCGGCCGGGGCGCGCTCCATCATCAGGTTGGCGAGCCCCTGGCTCAGGCCTGGCCAGAAGACCCCCGAGAAGATCGCGGTGAGCCAGAGCGGCACGATGTTCTCCGGCGTCGAGAGCACCCAGCCCCAGGGCAGCAGGATCGTGCCGATAATACATGCCACCAGTACGCGCCTGTCGCCGTAGCTGTCCTGAAGCCGCCCCGCCAGCGGCCCGAACAGCAGCGAGACCGCGCTGGTGACAATCGCCTGAAGGCCAAGCACCGAGTAGCTCAGCTTGAGATCACTGAGACCATACGCGAAAAAGAATGGCGAGGCGATCCCGGTGACGAAGGCCCAGCCCACGCAGGCGAAGATGAAGCTGCGGAACCGGCTGTCGCGCATGGGTGCGCCAAACATTTCGCCAACGTTCACGCTGCCCTTAGGCTTAAGCGGCGGCTCGCCCTGCCGTGCCACCAGGGCCGCAGAGCCGAGTGCTGCGAGCACTGCCACCCCGAAGATCAGCGCGTAGCCGAGCGGCGCCTGGCCCTGCGCGGTGGCCGTGTCGAGCGCGCGGCCCGCCAGAAAGGTGGCCGCCATCGCCGCGATCGCCGCCACTGTGTTGCGCATGCCGAAGTAGCTGCCGCGCTGGCGCGGTGGCACCAGGTCGCTCATCCAGCTGAGCCAGGCGTTGCCCGCGATGCCGTTGAGCGCGTACGAGCAGGCCAGGCCCACAAAGAAGATGGCGATCTGCGCGCCGCCCAGCCCACTGATAAATGGCAGCGTCAGCAGCAGCGCCCAGACCAGGCGGCCCGCCAGGGCGCCGTATAGCACCAGGCCGCGCCGATTGCCGATGCGTTCCTCCAGGTACGCGCCCACAAACTGAAATAGCTGCCCAATAAATGGCAGCGCCCCCATGATCCCCAGCTGAAAGCTGTTCGCGCCCAGCAGCAGGGCGAAGCCAGTAAGAAAGACACTCCCGCCGATCATGCCGGTGATGCTAATGTTGACCGTGGCCACGGCACCCTCGACCGTCGAGATCCGCAGGGCGTGGCGCACCTCCGCCTGCGAGAGCGGGGCGCGCTCAGGTGCCACGGGCGCCACCTGCTGGGCGGCCTCGCTGGGCGCTGCCTGGCGCGCCTGGCTCAATGGACCCATCGGGGTACAGTATCCTTGTGGGCGCCTACCTGGCGCCTCTTGTCGCTGAGTTGTACGTTCCACCCGAATCCTACCCCACCCCCCCTCCCTGTCAACCACAATTGGGCTGAGAGCAACCTGACGGCGCGGCGCTGCTCCAGCGGGGCGTAAACAGCCCGTGTGCTATAATCCTCGCTCAACGCGCTGCCGCCAGCGTGCCTACGCCCATATGCCGCGAGGAGCTTCCCATGAATATTATGGATATTTTGTTTATTCTGCTCTTCTTTGGGATGCTCGCCATCGGCTTCTTCCAGGGCATGGTGCGCCTGCTGGTGCTGCTCGTCGCCTTCTACCTCTCGCTCGTGCTCGCTAGCCTCTACTACCCCTCGCTGGGCGAGTTCTTTGTGCGCAGCTTCGACAGCCAGCGCTACGTGGGCCAGTATATGGCTTTTGCGCTGGTGCTGTTCTTTGGTTTTCTGCTACTGTCCTTGGCCGGCCTCTACACCTTCCGCTACTTTAAAATGCCCGGTGGCCTGGAGTTTCTTGATCGGGCCGTCGGCGCTGTGCTCGGCATGGTCGTCGGCTCCCTGGTGATCGGCATCTTCGCCGCCCTGCTCTGGAACCTGATGATCGTGCGCGGCGGCCGCAATATCGACTTTCCGCTTATGCGCGCCCTCGGCAACTCTATCGCCGGCTCCTTTGTGCTGCAATACTTTTCCACCCAGCTGCTTCCTCTGGTCTATAACTTCCTCGACCCGATCCTCCCCGATGGCGCCAACCTGCTGTTTCTGGTGCAGTAGGCGCTTTAACACCCGCCCACGATCCGCCCCCCGAATGATGCGCCCCGGCATAGCCTGTGCTAACCTAGCTTTTACTAGGGCGGCTGTCGCCCCGGTTTTCTGTGCCATACTTTCTGCCCCCTACGCATATGCCAATCGCCGAGCAGACCCTTCACACGCTCGAGTTCCCCAAGATCCGCGAGCAGCTGGCCCGCTACACCTCGTTCTCGGCCTCGCGTGAGTTGGCGCTGGAGCTGCTGCCATCCACCGTGGCCCCCGAGGTGCGCCGCGCCCTCGCCCTCACTAGCGAGGCCCGCCTGCTGCTGGACGACTTCCCCGAGACGAGTATCGGGGGCGCCCGCGATGTGCGCCGCGCCGCCAACCACGCCGCGCGTGGCGGGGTGCTCGATGGCCCCAGCCTGCTAGAGGTCGCCAGCACCGTGGCCGCCGCTCGCACCCTGCGCGCCCGCCTGCTTCGCCTCGACCGCGAGCGCTACCCGCAGCTTGTGGAGCTCGCCGGCCTGATGCCGCAGCTGCCGCCCGTGGAGGACGCCATCCTGCACGCCATCGGCGACGACGGCCAGGTGCTCGACAGCGCCAGCCCCGAGCTGAGCCGCTTGCGCCGCGAGATCCGCATCGCCTTCGCCCGGCTTCAGGAGAAGCTCCAGAACATGATCAGCTCGTCCAGCGTGGGCGGCGCGCTTCAGGAGCCACTGATCACCGTGCGCAACGGCCGCTATGTGATCCCGGTGAAGGCCAGCCATCGCAAAGATGTGCGCGGCCTCGTCCACGATCAGTCCAGCAGCGGCGCCACGCTCTACATCGAGCCCATGGCCACCGTGGAGCTGAACAACCGCTGGCGCGAGCTTCAGTCCGCCGAGGAGCAGGAGGTCCAGCGCATTCTCGCCGCGCTCTCCGACAGCGTCGGCACCGCCGCCCCTCAGATCGTCGCCGCCGTCGTCACCATCGCCGAGATCGACCTCGCCTTCGCCAAAGCCAAGTACGCCACCGTGCTGCGCTGTGTGGCGCCCGAGATTGTTGCGGGGACGGTGGACGGTGGACGGTGGACGCTGGAAAGTGCCCAGCCGCCCGCTCCGCTCTCTCCACCCGCTCCGCTCGCTCTCCCGCTTGCGCCGGAGGCGCCTCTACTGCTCACCGAGGCCCGCCACCCGCTGCTCGACCAGGCCAAAGTGGTGCCCACGACGCTCTGGCTCGGCGGCGACTTCCGGCTCCTGCTGATCACCGGCCCCAATACCGGCGGCAAGACGGTGGCGCTGAAGACCACGGGCTTGCTCGCGCTGATGGCCCAGGCCGGCCTGCATATCCCCGCCTCTAGCCCCTCGCGCCTGCCAATCTTCGGCCATATCTTCGCCGACATCGGCGACGAGCAGAGCATCGAGCAGAGCCTCTCGACCTTCTCGTCGCATATGCGCAACATCATCCGCGTGCTCAAGTCGCTGGAGGAGGAGCCGATCCCCGACGAGGTCTGGCAGGCGGATCGCTGGGATCTGCTGAGCGACGAGCGCCCCCTGGCCCTTGTGCTCTTCGACGAGCTCGGCGCCGGCACCGACCCTGTGGAGGGCGCCGCCCTGGCCCGCGCAATCATCGAGCGCCTGCTGGAGCTGGGCGTGATGGGCGTTGCCACCACGCATTACGCCGAGCTGAAGGCCTTTGCCTACAATACCCCCGATGTCCAGAATGCCTCGGTGGAGTTCAACGTGGAGACCCTGGCGCCCACCTATCGCCTCAGCATCGGCATCCCTGGCCGCTCCAACGCCCTCGCCATCGCCACACGCCTGGGCCTCTCGCCTGCGCTGGTGGAGCGCGCCCGCAGCACGCTCGCCCGCGAGGACGCCGCCGTGGAGGATCTGCTCGCCGGGATTCACAAGGAGCGCGAGGCCGCCGAGGGTGCCCTTCGCCGCGCCGAGGAGCTGCGCGACGACGCCGAGAAGTACCGCGACCGCCTGGAGCGCGAGCTGTTCGCCTTCAACGAGAGCCGCGAGTCCGAGGCCGCATCTGCCCGCCAGGAGCTGGACGAGCAGCTGCGCGAGGTGCGAAGCCAGCTCAAGCGCCTGCGCGACGAGTTTCGCAGCGTGTCGCTCTCCCGCCAGTGGCTCGACCAGGCCGAGCAGCGCATGGCCGAGGCGAGCGAGCAGGTGAAGCAGGCCGCCGCACGCCCGCACGCCGCCACCTCTACCCTGCCGCAGCCGCCCGCCGAGCAGGCCCCTCGCCCGCTCCAGGTTGGCGACACCGTGATGGTGCGCTCGGTGGGCCTCAAGGGCGAGATTGTGAGCATCGACCAGGAGGAGCGCAGCGCCAACGTGCAGGTTGGCGGCTTCCGCATGACGGTTGACCTGCGCGAGCTGCGCCGCGAGAAGGCCGACCCCGAGGGCGCCCGCCGCGACTGGGGCGCGCCCGCCGCGCGCAGCGTGTCGCTCCCTGCCGCCCCCGACGTGTCTATGACCTTCGACATGCGCGGCTGGCGCGCCCACGAGGTTGGCGACAAGCTGGAGCGCTACCTCAACGACGCCTACCTGGCAAATCTGCACCAGGTGCGGCTCATCCACGGTAAAGGCACCGGCGCCCTGCGCCAGGTGGTGCGCGATGTGCTCCAGTCCCACCCGCTCGTCAGCTCCTTCGGCGGCGGCGGCCGCGATGGCGGCGACGGCGTGACGGTCGCAAGCCTTGTGGAGCGGTGAGCGGCCCCGAGCCATTTGGACCACGAAGAGCCATTTGGACCACGAAGACGCGAAAAGCCGCGAACCAGCGCGAAACAGGGCTCACCACTTCGCGGTTTCGTGTTCGTGCTCTTTCGCGTCGTTCGTGGTCCAGACGTTCGCGTCCTTCGTCCCCTTTCGCGCCGTTCGCGGTCCAGACGGCCTGGGGTGCGCCGCGCACACGCACAGACGTGCTGAGTGCATCCGCCCAACACCGTCCACCGTCCACCGTCTACATTCCCCGTGGTACAATGCCGCTGCTATGTCGCAACCGGCTATCTACCTGCTGCTGTTTCTGGCCCTCGTGCTGCCCGTGCCTGGCGCGTTTGCGGTGCGCCTGCTGGCGGGGCGCATCGGCGAGCGGGGCGTGCTGCTTGGCGCAACCGGCTTCGTGCTGCTTGCGATCATCAGCGCTCTCGCCCTGGCGCGCGCCGACGTGCCGCTGCTGCGCGTGGGCGACCTGACGCTCTTCCTCCCCAGCACGCGCCTGAGCGACGACCAGAGCGCCCCGCCCGAGCCCCTGCCCGCTAGCGGCCCCGACGAGCTACCGCCCGACAGCGGCCCACCCAGCATCCCAACCCTCACCCCGCGCCCGTCGGCCACGCCTAGGCCCACGGCCACACGCTTGCCCACGGCCACCCCGCCGCCGAGCGCCACGCCCGAGCCAACGGCAACCGCCACGCCCGAGCCGCCGAGCGCCACGCCCGAGCCACCGGCCGGTGGGCGGCGCTACACCGTGCAGCCTGGCGACACCTTCCGCGCCATCGCCGAGCGCTTCGAGGTGACGGTCGTGGCCCTGCTGAGCGCAAACGGCCTCACCCCCGCCCAGGCCGACAGCCTGCGGGTGGGTCAGGAGCTCGTGATCCCCTAGCGAAAGAGCTTCTGTGAGCACCTCCATCAAGACGATCGAGCGCAAGCCCCGCGTGCCCGGCGCCACGCCACCGCTGCTTCTGCTGCTCCACGGCTACGGCTCTAACGAGCGCGACCTGTTCGACTTTGCCGACTATGTTGACCCACGGCTCCACGTAGTGAGCGCGCGCGCGCCGCTTAGCCTGCCCTGGGGCGGCTTCGCCTGGTACGAGTTTGGTGGCTCGCCCGGCCGCCTGCTGCCCGACCCTGTGACACGAACGAAGGCGGTGGAGTTGCTGGAGCGGTTCGTGGGCGGCCTCGCCGCGCGCGTGGGCGCCGACCCTCGCCGCGTCTACCTGCTCGGGTTCAGCCAGGGCGCCATCCTCACCTTCGCCCTCGCCGCGCGTGCGCCGCAGCTGCTCGCAGGGATCATCCCGCTTAGCGGCTATCTCGACACGGAGCTGCTGCCAAGCCCCACGCCGACCGGCCTCGCCGTGCTGCCCATCCTGCACATGCACGGCAGCTCCGACTCTGTGATCCCCGTGGCCGCCGCCCACCTGAGCCGCGACCTGATCCAGCCCCTGGCGGCGCGCTACGAGTACCACGAGTACCCCGTCGGCCACAGCATTCACCCGGATGGCCTGCGCCTGCTCCAGACATGGCTCACTGCGCGCCTGGACGAGCCGGACGAGAAAGCGTAGAGCCCGGGGAGAGATGCGCGTGAACAACGTGCCATTCTGGCAGCTGCTGCTCTGGGCCCTGGGTGCGATCTTTTTCCTCCAGGTGGTTATCCTGGCGGTGCTCTTGCTGCGCTCGCGCCTGCGCAAAGGGCGCGTGCCCCCCGACGGCTTCCCCTTCATCCACCCCCCCGAGACCCGTGTGCAGCACACGCAGGTGCAGCTCTACACCGAGGGCCGCCGGCTCTTCGAGGATATGCTCGCGGCGATCCACAGTGCCCGCGAGTCGATCTATCTGGAGACCTATATCTGGAAGGGCGACGTGCTCGGCGAGGCGTTCAAGCAAGCCCTCATTAAAAAGGCCGCCGAGGGCGTGCAGGTCTATCTGATCTACGACACGCTGGCGAATATGGTAGTGCCGCGCAGCTTCTTCAGCTTCCCGCTGAGCGTGCATGTGCTGCCCTACCGCGCCTGGCGCCGACCCTGGCACGCTCTCGACGTTCGGCGCTACGGCCGCGACCACCGCAAGCTCCTGGTGATAGATGGCAAAATCGGCTTCATTGGCGGCTACAACATCGGCGAGCTCTACCGCACCATCTGGCGCGACACCCACATGCGCCTGAGCGGCCCCGAGGTGGACGATCTCGTCCACGCCTTTGTAGACTTCTGGAACTACCATCGCTCACGCGAGCAGCCAGCCATACCCATGCCGCACCGGATCTGGTCGTCGGAGCTGCGGGCGTACCGCAACGATCCGGTGCGCCTGATTTTCCCCATCCGCTCGATTTACATCGAGGCGATCGAGCAGGCCCAGCACCACATCTACCTCACGCAGGCCTACTTCATCCCCGACGAGGCCATCATGCAGGCGCTGATCCGCGCCTCGCAGCGTGGGGTGGATGTGCGCATTCTAGTGCCCTGGGAGAGCAACCACGTGATCGCCGACTGGCTGGCGCGCCACACCTTTGATCGCTGCCTGCGCAACGGCGTGCGGCTCTTCGGCTACCAGGGCGCCATGATTCACGCCAAAACGGCCACCATCGACGGGATCTGGTCGATGGTGGGCACCGCCAACATTGATCGGCTCAGCCTGGCGGGCAACTACGAGATCAACGTGGAGATCTTCAGCCACGAGGTTGCCCAGGCCATGGAGGCCATTTTCACCTGCGATCTTGCCAACACCCGCGAGATCCTGACCGAGCAGTGGCGCCGCCGCCCCTGGCTGGCCCGTGCCAGCGAGGTTGTGCTCTCGCCCCTGTGGCCGTTTATCTAGCCAGTGATTCTGCTGGCGGTAACGCTCGCCAAGGCCCCTGTGCTATAATAAGGTTCCGAAAAACGCCTGGCCAGCCTGTGTCCGGGTGGCTCACCCAAGCACACCCCCAGATGGATGCGCAGCGCAGCACCACACAACCCGAGCTTGTCGCAGGCTCCAGTCTCACCTCTGGCGAGCCATCACCCCCGGTGCGCCGCCGCCTGAGCATCACCAATAGGTTGCGCTGGTCGTTTCTGATCACCTCCACGCTGCCACTTCTGCTCGTGGGCGCCCTGCTGATCACGGTGCTGTTCCAGGTGCAGCAGCGCAACGCCTTTGCGAGCCAGCAGGCGGTGTCGGACAAGATCTCCGGCAATATTGCCACCTTCCTCTACGACCTTGAGCAGCAGCTGCTGCGCTCGGCCCGCGAGCTACGGCCTGGCTCGCCGGATAGCCTGCTTGATACCCAGGCGCAGCGGCTCGTCAACAGCTCGCCGGATCTGCGCGCCGTCACGGTGGTAGATGCGCAGGGCCTTGCGGTGAGCAGCGTCACCAGCGATCTGCTGAGCGCGCAGGGCATAAGCCCTATGACGCTCGACGAGCAGCTGCTGGCCGGGGCGATCAGCGTGGGCCAGGGCGGGCGCACCGCGATCACGCCCGGCCAGGATGGGCAGCCGCTGTTTCAGGTGGTGCTGCCCCTGCGCGACCCGCAGACGGCCCAGATCGTCGGTGCGCTCGCCGCCGAGGTGAGCGCCGCCCGCATCCGCCAGATCATGCGGCTGGGCGTGCAGGGCCAGCAGAAGACAGTCTACCTGCTTGATGTCGAGCGCACGCTGCAGCTGAGCGACGCCATGCCCGGCTGGCTGCCGCCGCCCGAACTTCAGGCGCTCTTTCGCGAGGGGCAGACGGCTGGCGAGTACGTGGGCGGCGACGGCCAGCGCGTGATGGGCGCCCGCTCGCCGGTGGCCCCCGTTACTGCTACCAGCTGGTCGGTGGTAGTGGAGCAGCCCTCAGGCGAGTTCTTTACGGAGGTGTACCGCAGCCTGCTGCTGCTGGTTGCGCTGGTGGTGCTTGTGGGCACAATCGGGGTGAGCTGGGCGCTCTACCAGGCCCGTCGGCTCGTGAACCCGATCAGCGCACTGACGGTGGGCGCCAGGGAGCTTGCAGACGGCCAGCTGGATCATCGGATCGAGGTGGAGCCTGGCGACGAGCTGGGCCTGCTGGCCAGCACCTTCAACGATATGGCCGCGCGGCTCCAGCGCAGCCAGCGCCAGATCGAGCGCCAGAACGAGCGCCTGCGCCACGGCCTGGTGCTCGCCCGCGATATTCAGCAGGGCCTGCTGCCGAGCACGCCCCCGTGGCGCAGCGGCATGCTGAGCGTCTACGGGCGCTCGCTGCCGGCCAGCGAGGTGGGCGGCGACTTCTACAGCTACATGGCGCTGCCCGACGGGCGCGCTGCTGTGGCGATCGGCGACATCTCCGGCAAGGGTGTGGCCGCCGCCCTGCTGATGGCGCTCACCAGCTCGACGCTGGAGTCGCAGGCGCATGATCTCGATCACCCCGCAGAGATGCTGCGCACCCTGCACGAGGCGCTGCGCGCCCGCCTCCAGGCCAACCAGATGAACGCCGCCCTGCTGATCGCGGTCTTTAGCGCCGATGCCCGCTCGGCCACGGTGGCAAACGCTGGCATGATCGCGCCGCTCCTTGTGCCGGGCACCGGCAGCGGCCCCGAGCGCCGCCTCGGCTTTGTGGAGGTGGGCGGCCTGCCGCTCGGCACGCCGCTCGCCAGCCGCTACCACGACGTGACAGTGCCGCTGGAGCCTGGCGACACGCTGCTCTTCCTAAGCGATGGGGTTGTGGAGGCGCATAATCGCGCCGACGAGCTCTACGGCTTTGAGCGGATCGAGGCGCTGGTGGAGGGGCTGCCCCCCGGACTTGCCGTTGGCGCGCTGGTGCAGCAGATCCTCGACGCGGTGCTGGCCTTCACCGATGGCGCCGAGCCCCACGACGACATTACGATTATCGCCACTCGCCCCGCCGACCACGCCCCGCTTGTGGGCGCCCACGAGGGGCGCGCCCAGCCTGCCGAGGCTGAGGTTGGGCGCTGACGAATTTCCAGAAGCCTGTGCGAGATCGTCTATAATAGCGCCATATTGTTGGCAGGCGGGCGCGTGAACGCGCGCTGTGGGGGCGCGGTACGCCGGGCGCCCGCCTGCGCGGGCGGGTCCGAGCGCGTCGGCGCAGGCCGACGCGCGGCCGCAGGCCCTGCTGCGGCGATTTCAACCGCCGGGTTCTGGCAACAGCGCCGACAATGTCGTAGCCCTAGTCATCTCAGGAGCAGGTATGCAGCTCTACAACACGCTCTCGCGTGCGAAAGAGGCGTTTGTTGTCCCTCAGGATCGCCCAGTAACGCTGTACGTCTGCGGTGTCACCCCGTACGATACGACGCATATTGGCCACGCCCGCACCTTTCTGATCTTTGATCTGCTGGTGCGCTATCTGCGCTGGCAGGGCGCCGAGGTGCGCTACTGCCAGAATGTGACGGATGTGGACGACCCGCTGTTTGAGCGCGCCCGCCGCGACGGCCTCGCCTGGCAGGCGCTGGCCGAGCAGCAGGTGGCCCAGCTCTTAGAGGACTACCAGGGCCTGAACTTTGTGCCGCCGACGTACTTCCCGCGCGCCAGCGAGGAGATCGGCGCGATGATCCCGATCATCGCCCGGCTTGTGGAGCTTGGGCACGCCTATGCGGTGGGCGGTGATGTCTACTTCAGCATCGCCAGCGACCCGGAGTTTGGTCGCCTGGCCCACATGGGCTACGACGAGCTGCTGGCCATCGCTAACCGGCGCGGCAATCGCCCAGACGA
>JAYUYB010000806.1:0-2700 GCA_043752655.1 Chloroflexota bacterium | reverse complement strand
CCGACGAGCTGATCAGCACCACGCGCTCGGCCTCAATGCGCCGGGCGGCCTCCAGCACGTTCAGGGTACCGCCCAGGTTCACATCCACGAAGCTGGCTGGGTCGGCGCGCTCGGCCTCTGCGGAGGTGACGGCGGCGCCGTGGACGATCCGGCGCACCCCCTCGCGCTGGGCGAGGGCGGCGAGGCCCGCGCGGTCGCGCACATCGCCCTCCACAAAGCGCACCAGGTTGGCGACGGGCGCTAGGAAGCGGCGCGTATCGGCGTCGGGCGCGCGGCGCGCGAGGGCCACCACAGGGGCGCCCTGCATGGCGAGCCTGCGCACAATGTTGAGCCCCACAAAGCCTGCCGCCCCGGTAACAAGCACCGTGGTTGCGTGATGGTTCGCCATCGAATCCCTCGCGATACGCGCTGCCTACAGCGGGCTACAGCACCACGGTGAAGCGACGGACCTTGTCGTAGTCCAGCTCCACGCCCCAGCCGGGGCCTTCCGGCACCTGCATGAGCAGGCCGGTCGGCTCGATCGAGCGCGTGAGGATCGTATCGTGCATGCCCGTCGGCGGCGAGGGCCAGCGCACGGCGGGCAGGGCCACAGCAATATGCGCCGCCGCCGCCGCGATGATGTCGTAGTAGATCGCGACCGAGAGATCGATCCCGGCCGCCTCGGCGATGTGGGCGATCTTGAGCACATTGAGGATGCCGCCGTGCTTGGTGATCTTCAGCAGCGCGATCTGCGCCGCCTCGCGCTTGACCACCTCGATGGCGTCCTCCGGCCCGTAGATCGACTCGTCGGCCATCACGGGGGCGCCAAAGCGCCGCGCCAGGTGGGCCATGTCGTCGAGGCGCGCCACCGGCTGCTCGATCGCGCCCAGCGTCCCCAGCTTGTCCATCGCGCTCAGTGCGCTGATCGCCTGGGCCAGCGACCAGCCCGTGTTGCCGTCCACCTGGATCACGGCCTTGCCGCGCACCGCCTCGCTTACGGCGGCGAAGCGCGCCACGTCGCCCGGCACATCCATGCCTACCTTCATCTTCAGCACGGGGTAGGGCGTCTCCGCCAGAGTTGCGCGCGCAGCCTTGTACATCGCCTCTGGGGTGTCGTGGCGCACAAAGCCCATCAGGCTGATGCCCTCGCGGTAGCGCCCGCCGAGCAGCTGGTAGACCGGCACGCCGAGCGCTTTACCTTTCAAATCCCAGAGCGCCAGGTCGACGCCAGCACGGGCCGAGAGATGCTCGGGCAGCGCCTCCACCATGCGTCGGCTCAGCTGCTCGATGTCGAGCGGCGACTGACCGATGATCGCCGGGCCGAGGTGGGCGTTGATATTGGCGACGATTCCTTCGGCGGGCTCACCGTAAAAGGGCGCGTCGACGGCAGACTGGCCGATGCCGATCAGGCCTTCGTCGGTCTCGACCTCGACCAGCACCGTGAGCGCATCGCTCTTGCTGCCGTACGAGGTCGTCAGGGTGTCGGCGCGGGGAATGCTGATAACCGTGGGCTTGACGCGTGTGATTTTCATTGGTGCCTCTGCATAGCGACGGTCGCCTGATCGAGGGTATACAAAGTCCTACCCCATGGCTGTACGGGCGGGGCTTGCTCATGTCGCAGGAAGACTCGGATTGAGGGGGCTACTCGACTGGTACGGACAGTGGCTGATCCTCGGCGCTATCTACAGCCACTGCGGCCAGCAACAGCGCTGCCTCCTCGGCCCGCGAGCGCTCCCAGGAGCGGTAGAGCAGCTCACCGGCCTCGGCGATGTGTGTGCCAAGAATCTCATCGGCGCGATCCGCCGCGCCTGTCTCGATGGCGGTGAGAATATCTGGGTGCGTCCCGATCACATCTGCTGGGCTCCTGTAGATGCGGTGCCGTAGGGCCAGACAGCGGCGGGTGCCGATCTCGATCGATTTCCACATCTGGAGCAGCAGGTTATGGTGCGCGCTACGGCAGATCAGATAGTGGAACTGAATGTCGAGCGTGCCCATGCGGCTCATGTCGGCGAGCTCGGCGGTCGCATACATCTCGTTGAGCACGGCCCGCAGCTCGGCGAGATCGTCCAGCGTGGCGCGCTCCACCGCCTGCCGCACTGCAAAGGTCTCGATGACGCGCCGGATGCTGTACAGCTCGCTAATAAAGTCGCCGGTGATCTCGGTAACGTAGGTGCCTTTGTATGGCGTGTTCTTGATCAGCCCCTCTTCCTCAAGCTGGCCGAGTGCCTCGCGCACGGGCCCACGGCTGACACCGAGCTGCTCCGCGATCTGGGCCTGGTTGACCTGGGCGCCAGGCAACAGGTCGCCCTGAAGGATGCCCTGGCGGATCGCCTCTGTGACGCTCTGGCGAAGGGTGCGTGCGTCGACGGGATGCAAGGGACTGTTCATGATAGACGGCCCACTAGTGTATAAACTGTCAACAGTAGACAGGCAAGTATACGCATGGGCCGCTGGATATGTCAATGGCCTGACGATCAAGGGGTACGGCGTATGGTTTCGGGCCAGGCGGGGCAGCGGGCGACTGAAGTCGCGTTACCGGGGCGCTTCGCGCCGCGCGTCGGCGCAGGCCGACGCCGAGCTGCGTCCGCCGACGCGGACGCGCGGCCGCAGGCCCGGCCGACGCGGTTGCAACCGCCGGGTTCTGGCCGCGTAGCCCTAGATCAAGGTTCATACGTGCTCGCGCTCGTCGAAGGTGGCGATGAGGTTGCGGTAGGCATCGAC
>JAYUYB010000805.1:0-6790 GCA_043752655.1 Chloroflexota bacterium | reverse complement strand
TACTGGGATCAGGAGTGGGCGCTCCAGCAACTCGGCTTCGACTACTGCTACGACAAGCGGCTCTACGACAGGCTGGCCCACGATGGCCCGGCCGCCGTCGCCGGCCACCTCCACGCCGACCCAGCCTACCAGCAGGGGCTGGTGCGCTTCATCGAGAACCACGACGAGCAGCGCGCCGCCACGCTGTTTGGCCCCGCCCAGCACCGCGCCGTCGCCGTGGCCACCGCCACGCAGCTTGGCATGCGCCTCTTCCACGAGGGCCAGCTCGATGGCCGCACCACGCGCGTGCCCGTCTTCCTGGGGCGCCGCCCCGCCGAGCCGCCCGACCGGGAGCTGCAGCGCTTCTACGGGCGGCTGCTCGCCGCGCTGCACCTGGCGCCGCTGCGGCACGGCGCATGGCAGCTTTGCGAGCTCACGGGCTGGCCCGACAACCAGAGCCACCTTAACATGGTGGTGTGGGCCTGGGTGGGCACAGAGGATTGGATCCTCGTGGCGGTGAACCTCTCCGACGCGCCGGCCCAGGCACGCGCCCACCTGCGCTGGGCGGGCCTCGCCGGCCGCCGCTGGTTCCTCCGAGACATGCTGGACGACGCGCGCTACGAGCGCCAGGGCGATGCGCTGGCCGCCGAGGGACTCTACATCGACCTGCTAGCCTGGGGCGCGCACATTCTTAGTAGTAGTGAGTAGGGACGGCTACTCCGCGTCGAATAAGGCGTCGACGCTCACACTGAAGCCGGTGAGCAGCTTCGATGTGGCCTGCTCGCCGCGACGAAACACGCCGTGTGCCGTATAGTGCTCGCCATCGAGCGTAAGCACAGTAATCGTTGCGTCCAGCGGATTCACGATCCAGTACTCGGGAATGCCAGCGGCCGCATAGTCGCGCGGCTTCTCCTCGGTGTCTCGCTCAGGATGATCATCGCTCACCACCTCGACCACAAGATCCGCGCCGAGCCAGTAGCGATTTTGCCGCCGTGGGTCGTTGGCGTTACGCACAAGCAGAATATCTGGCTCGCGGAACTTGCCGTCTTCAACCCGAAGGCGTAAAGGTGCAAAACGTGCTTTGCCGCCGATCTGCTCCACAAATGCTCGCAGCGCAAAGAAGAGCCACTCGAGCAGCGCCTGATGGTTCTCGGTCGGCATTGGAAGAACCTCGATGACCCCATCGGTGAGTTCCAGCAGGCGATTAGTCTGGTCGCTGAGGCGCAGATATTGCTCAACGCTCCAGAGGCCTTGGAGCCTAGTCAGATCTATATCGGTGAGCTCCCCCGCAATCGCCACGCCCATCGGCGGTGTGCGAATCGCTAGAGCCATAGCGCCTCCTTCTGATGTGAGCCAGCGGATCTGCCTCAGTATACCGCAGCACGGGCGCCTGTGTCCCTACACCTTGACACATGCCACTAGGCGGCCCGCCTTCAGCTCCAGCTGCGGGTCTACCGTTTTGCAGCCCGCGTCGGCCAGGGGGCAGCGCGGATGAAAGCGGCAGCCCATGGGGATGTCGGCGGGGTTCGGGGTCTCGCCCTGGAGCACGATGCGCTCGCGCTTGCGCCGAGCCACGCTGGGCACCACCGAGAGCAATGCTTGCGTGTACGGGTGCTGGGGCGCCGCCATCAGCTCAGCGGTAGGGCCAAGCTCCACAATCCGGCCGAGGTACATCACGGCCACCCGGTCGGCGAAGATCGCCGCCGTGGCAAGATCGTGGGTGATGAAGAGCACGCTGATGCCGCGCCTGCGGCGCAGCTCGTTGAGCAGCCCCAGGATCTCGGCGCGGA
This sequence comes from Chloroflexota bacterium, assembly GCA_043752655.1. Taxonomy (GTDB): domain Bacteria; phylum Chloroflexota; class Chloroflexia; order Chloroflexales; family Chloroflexaceae; genus OHK40. The sequence continues at coordinate 5,021 of JAYUYB010000805.1, read as the reverse complement.
TAGAGACATCCAGCATGCTCACGGGCTCGTCGGCCACCAGCAGGCGCGGCTCCGTCACCAGGCTCGCGGCGATCACCACGCGCTGCCGCTGGCCCCCGGAGAGCTCGTGCGGCAGCCTATTCGCAAAATCCTCCGCCGGGCGCAGCCCCACCTCCTCCAGCGCCGCCCGCACCTTCGCCGCGCGCGCTGCCACCGTGCCCAGCCCGTGGACCACAAGCGGCTCCGCCACAATCTCGCCCACCCGCATGCGCGGGTTCAGCGACTCGTAGGGGTCCTGAAAGACCATCTGGATCGCGCGGCGCAGCCCCCGGTCGCGGCGCAGCTCGGCGTGCAGCGGGCGCCCCTCAAAGCGCACCACGCCCGCGCTCGGCGCCACCAGGCCCAGCACCGTAAGCGCCGTGGTCGTCTTGCCGCAGCCGCTCTCGCCCACCAGCGCCAGCACCTCGCCATGCCCCAGCGCAAAGCTCACCCCATCCACCGCGCGCACAGTCCGCACCGCCTCGCCCCGCAGCGCGCCAACCAGCCCGCGCTGTAGCGGATAGTACTTGGCCAGATTGTCTACCTCAAGGATGGGCTGCTCGCTGGGCATAGGAGCTCGCATGCTATAGGACGACCGACGACGGACCCCTACTGTCCACCGCCCACCGTCCACCGTCCACCGCCCACCGTCCACCGCCCACCGTCTTACGCATAGTGACACGCGGCGCGATGCTCCGGGCCAACGGTGCGCAGGGCCGGGCTCTCGGCGGCGCAGCGCTCGGTGGCGAGGGTGCAGCGCGGGTGGAAGCGGCAGCCGCTCGGCAGGTTAGAGAGGCGCGGCGGCGCGCCGGGGATGCCGGTCAGCTCCAGCTCGGGGCGGGCCAGGTCCGGGAAGGCGGCCAGGAGCCGCTGGGTGTAGGGGTGGCGCGGCGCGGCGAACACCGTCTCCACCGGCCCGTGCTCGGCCACGCGACCGCCGTACATCACCAGCACCGACTGGCAGGTCTCCGCCACCACGCCAAGGTCGTGGGTGACGATCAGCATGCCAAGGTCGAGCTCGCGGCGCAGCCGATCCAGCAGATCGAGGATCTGAGCCTGGATCATTACGTCAAGTGCGGTGGTGGGCTCATCGGCGATCAGCAGCTGGGGGTCGCAGGCCAGCGCCATGGCGATCATAGCGCGCTGGCGCATGCCGCCGCTGTACTGGTGCGGGTACTGCGCGCCCCGCCAGGCCGGGATGCCCACAAGGTCGAGCAGCTCGCCCACCCGGCGCGCGGCCTCGGGGCGGTTGAGCGGCCGGTGGGCCAGGATCGCCTCGCGGATCTGGTCGCCCACGCTGCGCACCGGGTTGAGCGCGTTCATCGCACCTTGGAAGACCACAGCGAAATCGCGCCAGCGGCGCTCGCGCAGCTCGGCGGGGGTGAGCGCCAGCAGGTTCTCGCCATCGAACAGAACCGTGCCGCCCACCACGCGCCCCCCGGCCGGCAGCAGGCGCAGCAGCGCGAGCATGGTGGTGGTCTTGCCGCAGCCGCTCTCGCCCACGATCCCGAGGGCCTCGCCGCGGCTCAGGCTGAAGCTCACGCCATCGACGGCGCGCATGGGCGGGCCGCCAGGCGCCTGAAACTCCACCGTAAGATCGTGAACGTCGAGCAGTGTCATGGGTGCTCCGGGGCAAGGTGGTGGCTGGCGGCGCGCGGGTTGACAAACTCCTCGATCGCGAAGCCCAGCAGCGTCCACGCAAGCACCACCCAGACGATGCCGAGCCCAGGCGGGAGCAGCGCCCACCAGGCGCCCACCGAGATCGCGCCGCGCCCGAAGGCGAGGTTGAGCATGGTGCCCCAGGAGATCAGGCTGGGGTCGCCCAGGCCAAGGAAGGCGAGGCCGGACTCCGAGAGGATGGCCCCGGCGATCACGAGCGCGTTCTGGGCCAGGATGATCGGCAGCACGAGGGGCAGCACGTGGCGCCGCATGATATACGCGCTGGAGGCGCCGATCGCGCGCGCCCGCGTGATGAACTGGCGCTCTTTGAGCGTAAGCACCTGGGCGTAGACCAGGCGGGCCGTGCTGGTCCAGCTGATCACGGCGATGGCGAGCACGATGTTCCAGATGCTCGGCCCGAGCAGCGCCACAAGCACCACGTAGAGCGGCAGGTCGGGGATCACCAGGAAGATATTGGTGACCCCCATGAGACCGGAGCCCAGGCGCCCGCCGACGTACCCGGCGATAAGGCCCACCAGCCCGCCGATCAGCACGGTGATCAGCGCGGCCACGAAGCCGACAAAGAGCGAGACGCGGGCGCCGTACATAAACGCGCTCAGCACATCTTTGCCGCCGTCGTCGGTGCCGAGGGGGTGCTCGGCGCTCGGCGGCGTGTAGATCGTGTCGATGCGCGGCCGTACCGGGGCGTAGGGATCGTACGGGGCCAGCCACGGCGCGCCGACGGCCACAATCACGATGGCCGCGAGCATGATCAGCCCCGTGAGGCCAAGCGGGCTACGCCGCAGCGTGCGCCAGAAGCCGCGCAGGCCCTGGGTGGCGGGGGCAAGTTGCTGCTGTGCGATCAGTGCCGTCATAGTTCAATGCAAAATGCAAAATGCAAAGTGCAAAGAAGGCGCCTTGCTCGGCTTTTGCATTTTGCATTTTGCATTAGGTCCTCACTCGTGGGTCGAGCACGGCGTACAGCAGATCGGCGGCGGTGTTGGCGAGCACCACGCTGACGGTGAAGAGCAGGAAGGCGCCCTGGAGCATCGGGTAGTCGCGGCGGTTCACGGCCTCGAACACCGCGCTGCCCAGGCCAGGCCACGAGAAGACGCTCTCGATCAGGATCGAGCCGCTCACGGTGAAGCCGAGCGTGAGCGCGATCAGGGCCACCACGGGGAGCAGCGCATTGGGCACGGCGTGGTCGCGCAGCACTTTGGCATCGCTCAGGCCCTTGGCCCGCGCCGTTAGGATGTAGTCCTCGCTCAGCACATCGAGCAGCGATGAGCGCATGATGAGCAGGTACTGGCCAAGCAGGATGATCGTGAGCGTGAGCGTGGGCAGCAGCAGGTGGCGCCCCACGTCTACGGCCTGATCCCACCAGCTGGCGTAGTCGGCGCCGGGGGTGCGGATGCCGCCCACAGGCAGGCCCAGGTAGCTGCTGCCGATGATCAGCAGGATGATCCCGAGGAAGAAGGTTGGCAGCGACCACGTAAAGAGCCCAAAGAGCAGCGTGCCAATGTCCAGCGCGCCGCCGCGTCTGTAGGCGGCCACCACGCCGCCCGTGAGCCCGATCATGATCGCCAGCAGCTCGCCGGCGAACACAAGCAGCACCGTGTTGGCAAGCCGCTCACGTAGCAGGTCGGCCACGGGGCGGTTAAAGTTGAAGGACGTGCCGAGGTCGCCCTGGGCGAGGTTGCCGAGATAGCTAAAGAATTGGCTGTCGAAGGGGTTGCCCTCGCCGTTGATCAGCAGAGGCTTATCGAGCCCAAAGCGGCGGCGGATCGCCTCCTGGGCCGCCTGCGTCATGCGCGGGTCGCGCACAGCGCGCGCCGGGTCGCCCGGCAGCACGCGGAACAGGAAGAAGTTCAGCACCGCCACAAACACAATTGTGAGCAGCGCCAGGCTAACGCGGCGGAGCACATAGTCGGTTGAGTGCATAAGCAGGGTACAGGGTACAGGTAGGGACGCGCTATAGGGCGTCCGTACAGGGCAGGAGTCAGGCCTCGACCGTCCACCGTCCACCGTCCACCGTCCACCGTCGCTACTTCACAGGCGTCACGGCGATGATCGAGATGCGGTCGCTTAGCGCGAGGCGGCCGTCGGGCTCCAGCACCCAGCCGGTGAAGCGATCGCTGCGGTAGGCCTCCACATTTTGCGCGTAGTACGGGATGATGTAGGGCACATCGCGCAGCAGAACCGCCTGCATCTTGTGCAGCAGCTCGATGCGCTTGGCCTTGTCCACCGTTACCTGCTGCTCCTGGAAGAGCGCGTCGTACTCGGCGCTCGAGTAGCCCGCCTCGCTCACGCCGGTGGGGATCTGCTCGGTGGTGGTGATGTAGAGCAGCGAGGCTGGGTCCACGCCGGCGCCCCAGCCCCAGCGGATCACGTCGTAGTCGAAGGCCGGGCAGCAGACGGCCGTAAGGGCGTCGCCGTCCAGCTGAGTAAGCTTCAGCTCCACCCCGGCCTGCTTCCACTGGTCGCGCAGCAGCTCGTAGAAGCGCTGGCCATCGCTCGCCATCTGGTCTGAGGGGTAGCTGTAGCGCAGGGCCAGCGGCTTGCTCGGGTCGCCCGGCATCTCGCGCACACCATCGCCGTCGCTGTCGGCGTAGCCGGCCTCATCGAGCATCTGGTTGGCCTTCGCAACATCGAAGGCGTAGTCCTGGAGCTCCGAGGCGAAGCCCTCGCCCTGGGCAGGGGTGACGAGGCTGAGGCCAGGCTCGCCAAGGCCGAGCAGAATGCCGTCGATCAGGCCCTGCTTGTCCGTGGCGTGGGCAAGCGCCTGGCGCACCCGCACATCCTGAAGCGCCGGGTGGCCGCTGCACACGCCCACGTCTGGCGGGCAGTTCTCGGGCGTCACCACATTAAAGAAGATGTCGCTGAGCGCGCGCTGCGAGCCGATCTCAACCTTGACGGTCGGCTCGGCCTGGAGTGAGCGCACCACGGTGTTGGTCGGCACGCCGATCAGATCGATCTCGCCGGTGCGCAGGGCTTGCACCAGCGCGTCGCCGTTGCCAAAGACGCGGTAGATCACCTCGTCGATCTTTGGCGCGTCGGCGTAGTGATCCTTCACGGCGGTCAGGCGGGCGAACTCACCTGGCTTGTACTCGGCCAGCTTGAAGGGGCCGGAGCCGATCAGCTCAAGGTTCTCGAACTCGGTCGCGGCCGTCTCGTCGGGGAAGGCTTCCCAGATATGCTTGGGCAGAATGTAGAGCGACGAGAAGCGTTCGTCGGTGTTGGCGACCGGCCCGCTAAACGTCACCACAACCGTCGTCGGGTCTGGCGCCGCCACGCTCTCCAGCAGCGTGGTGTAATCCTTGAGCAGGGCGAACGCCTCGAAACCG
>JAYUYB010000804.1:0-2705 GCA_043752655.1 Chloroflexota bacterium | reverse complement strand
ACCACGTTCGGCTGCGAGTCGGATTCGCGATAGTCGAAGCAGATGCTGTTCCCCGCTGGGTCGCACGCAAACACATAGACATTCGCTGGTAGCTCGCCCATCTGCAACGAACGCTGGCTCTCAACGATGTTTGAGTCGCTGGGGTGCCGCTCGAAGTGGTAGAGATGATTGAAGACGGTCGCGTACCCATCGCCGAAAGAGAATTCATTCGGGTTGGGGGTCTTGCCCTGATTCACGGCGATACAGTCTTTATAGTCCTGCGGGAACTGTATGCCCCATGCATGCTCAACCGCCTCTAGCTTCGTCATGTCCAGCGGCATGTCCTGCGACCAGAGATAATGCTCCCAGATGATAGCCATCGCTCGATGCTCCTATGATTTTGGATTATGGTATCGCCACCCCCGCCGCCGCCAGCCCGCGCCGCAACGCCTCCGCCCGCCCCGCCGCCCCTGGCGTATCGCCATGCACGCAGAGTGTGTCGGCGGCCACTGGGACGCGCTCGCCGCCGGGGCCAAGCACATGGCCCTGCGTTACGATGCGCAGCGCCTGCGCCAGGTTCTCCGCCGGCTCCACGATCAGGGCGCCCGGCGTGCCGCGCGGCAGCAGCGTGCCGTCGGCGGCGTAGCCCCTATCCGCAAAGGCCTCACGCGCCACCCGCAGCCCCGCCGCCTCGCCCGCCGCCACCAGCTGCGAGCCAGCCAGCCCCACCAGCAGCAGCTCGCGGCTGAAGGCGGCCACCGCCCGTGCGATCGCCTCGGCGATGGCGGGCGTCACCGCCGCCACGTTGTAGAGCGCCCCGTGCGGCTTCACATGGCGCAGCGCCACCCCCTCCGCCCGCGCCAGCGCGGCCAGCGCCCCGAGCTGCGCAAGCACGCTGTTCTCCACCTCGGCGGGGCGCATGGGCAGCGCGCGCCGCCCAAAGCCATAGAGGTCGGGGTAGCCGGGGTGCGCCCCCGCCGCCACCCCAAGCTCGCGGCAGAGCCGCAGCGTGCGCCGCATGAGCTCGGGGTCGCCGGCGTGGGCGCCGCACGCGATGTTGGCCGAGCTTACGTGGCGCAGCAGCGCCGCGTCGTCGCCGAGCTGCCACGCGCCAAAGCCCTCGCCGCAGTCGCAGTTCAGATCGATAGTTGGCATTGGTTAGCCTTCTACTATGCTATAGTTAGCGCAAGCGAGGCACACCGCGGTGCCCGGCAGTCAAGGAGGAATGCGATGGAGCTTCCAGCGACGATTACAGCCACGGAGGAACGCATGGAATTTCCCACCTACATCGCCAACACACAGCTCAAAGAGTGGATCGGTGAGATGGTTGCGCGCTGCCAGCCCGCTGGCGTGCATTTCTGCGATGGCTCGCAGGCCGAGTACGACGCTCTCTGCGAGCAGATGGTCGCCTCCGGCACGTTCATTCGCCTCAACCCCGAGCTGCGCCCCAACAGCTTCCTCGCCCGCTCCAACCCCAGCGACGTTGCACGCGTGGAGGATCGCACGTTCATCTGCTCGCTCGGCAAGGGCGACGCCGGCCCCACCAACAACTGGGTCAACCCACGCGAGATGAAGGACACCCTGGAGCAGCTGTTCACGGGCTGTATGCGCGGCCGCACCATGTACGTCGTGCCCTTCAGCATGGGTCCGCTCGGCTCGCCCATCGCTCATATTGGCGTCGAGTTGAGCGACTCGCCCTATGTCGCCGTCAATATGCGTATTATGACTCGCATGGGCCGCCAGGTCTACGACGTGCTTGGTGAAAATGGCCAGTTCATCCCCTGCATGCACTCGGTGGGCATGCCGCTAGAGCCAGGCCAGTCCGACATCCCCTGGCCATGCAATCCCACCACCAAGTATATTGTGCACTTCCCCGAGGAGCGCGCGATCTGGAGCTACGGCTCGGGCTACGGCGGCAACGCCCTGCTCGGCAAGAAGTGCTTCGCCCTGCGCATCGCCTCGGTGATGGCCCGCGCCGAGGGCTGGCTCGCCGAGCATATGCTTATCCTCGGCGTCAAGGAGCCCTCCGGCCGCAAGACCTACCTGGCCGCCGCCTTCCCCTCCGCCTGCGGCAAGACCAACTTCGCCATGCTTATCCCGCCCAAGCCCTTCCAGGAGGAGGGCTGGGAGATCACCACGATAGGCGATGACATCGCCTGGATCAAGCCCGGCAAGGACGGCAAGCTCTACGCGATCAACCCCGAGGCTGGCTACTTCGGCGTGGCCCCCGGCACCTCCTACGAGACCAACCCCAGCGCGATGGAGAGCTGCAAGCGCGATACGATCTTCACCAACGTGGCCCTCACGGACGACGGCGATGTCTGGTGGGAGGGTATGACCAAGCAGAAGCCCGCCCACCTGATCGACTGGAAGGGCCAGGACTGGACGCCCGAGAGCACAACGCTCTCCTCCCACGCCAACGCCCGCTTCACCGCCCCCGCTGCCAACAACCCTGTGATCGACCCGGCCTGGGAAGATCCCAAAGGCGTGCCGATCGAGGCCTTCATCTTCGGCGGGCGCCGCAGCGGCACGGTCCCCCTTGTCTACCAGGCCTTTAACTGGAACTACGGTGTCTACCTTGCCGCCACCATGGGCTCGGAGACCACCGCCGCCGCCACCGGGCAGCAGGGCGTGGTGCGCCGCGACCCCTTCGCCATGCTGCCGTTCGTCGGCTACCACATGGCGGACTACTTCAACCACTGGCTCCAGTTCGGCCGCACCGTCTA
>JAYUYB010000803.1:0-2705 GCA_043752655.1 Chloroflexota bacterium | reverse complement strand
GCCGCTCAATGTCGGCCGGATCGAGCCGGATGATCCCGCGCCCCACGTCGCGCGCCACGGCCTCGGCTACACGCAGCTGCAAGCTTGAGAGTGCTGGTGTGCTCATAGCAGGCCCTTGCCGCAAGGGCAAGCTCCAGGCGGGTGATGCGCTCCTCAAGCGCGTGGTTCTCGGCGAGCATCGCCTGGGCCTTGGTAGAGAGCGAGGGGTCGGTCTCCCACCAGTTGATGCCGATCTGCATCGCCTTGTCGACCGAGGCGATCAGCAGGCGCACCTTGATGCTCAGTAGCTCGACGCCCACCAGCGAGATGTTGATGTCGCCCGCAACGACGATGCCCTTGTCGAGCACGCGCTCAAGAATGTCGGCCAGGTTGCTGGACTGGGTGGAATGGGTCATGCGCTGGTCCATGGGGAGGCTCCTCATTGCAGCTTGCAGCACTTCCTGCTGCGCCCAAGCTGCAAGCTTTGCTTAATGCGACACTTCGTTGCGGCGGTAGCGGGTGGTGCGCTCGTAGCTCACAATGTTGCCATCGCTGTCGAGGATCGTCTCGTAGGTGGCGAGCATGTCTTTGCTGTCGGGTATAACCTTAAGCTCGAGCATCTCCACAGCTACAAACCAGCCGTCGCTCTGCCGCAGCAGCTTGCTCACGGTGTCGGGGCGTAGGCCGGTAAGTGCGTTCAGCTGCTCTTTGGCCATCTGTACAATCTGGAGGCCGTTCATCTTTATGCTCCTGCTCGCTCGACGAGGCGCTGGCGGGCCACCCGCAGGCGGGCCAGCAGCTCCTCCTCGGCGGCATAAAACGCCGCTTCGTCCAGCTCATTCATGTCGAAGCGCAGCTCTAACTCGATCATCTGGGCGCGGATCTTTTCCGCGCTGTAAAGCTCGTCGTCGGCCCGCTCCGCCAGCGTCTCCGCCAGCCAGAGCACCAGCTTCAGCGGCCCCGTCGCTGGTAGCGTCAGAATATCTAAGACCATGGCACGCTCCCTTCTGCAATCTGCTAATCCCACCCGATCATCAGGCTCACAAAGTTGTAGGGCGGCACCGGCCCCACCACCTTGAACAAGAGCCGCTTGCCAAGCTCGGCATCCAGGGCCTGCACGGCGGCGTCGAAGGCGGCCTCGCGCTCACGCGGCAGCAGAAAGGCGGCGTTGACCACCATCCGGTCGATGATCACGGCGTTCACCTGGGCCTCGTCGGCCAGCGGGCGCAGGGCGTCCATGATCCTGGCGGCGTCGGTCGCCCGGCGGCGGACCATCTCGCCCTCGATCAGCTCGCCAAGCTTGATGCGCTCGTAGTAGGTCTCCTCAGGGGCGCGGCCGGCCAGGCTGTCGCGCAGGCAGCGGATCTCCGCGCTGTCGGCGACAATCTCGGCGAAGATCACCTCCTCGAACCAGAAGGCCTTCAGCCCCAGCTCCAGCTTGCCCTCGATCCGCGCCAGCTGGGCGCGCAGCTGTTCGGCTTTGGGGCCACGCAGCTGCCGGGCGATTGCCGCCTCGTCGGGGGCGATGATCCCGAAGCGCACGGGGAGCAAGGCGTGGGCCTGCATCACCTCCTCTAGCACGCGGGTGTGAGCAAGCATGTTGCGGCGGCTGCTCTCGTACTCCACAATTGGCGAGTCGCTCACCACGGCCGCCAGGCCATGGCCGACGATCAGGTGGACGTCGTCGCCCCGCTCGCCGACGCCCCGGCTCGCAAATGTGTGCGCCTCGTCGCTCGCAATAATGCAGTAGAGGTATTTGCCCTCTGCGATGGCTGTAGCGGTCTGCATGGTCGTATCCTCGCTGCGGCGGGCGTTGCCTCGCCTTTAGTTGGCTGCCTTGGTGATGCGAACTTCCAGGATGCCGTTGCGGTAGCTGCTGCGCAGGCTGGCGGGATCGCCGGGGCTGGGCAGCAGCAGCTCCTTGGCGTAGCGGCGCTCGCCGGTGGTCTCCAGCAGCAGGATGTCACCGTGCAGCTCTACGCTCACCTCGTGCTCTTCCACGCCGGGCACCTCGGCCACCACGTACAGCTCGGCGCCCTCGTCGAAGATGTCCACCAGCGGCTCGCGCACTTCCACCACCTCGGGCCCCTGCTCGGTGGGCCGAATATTGCCGAAGCGCTCCACAGTGGGCGGCGCGCCACCAATGCTGGTGCGGATGCTGAAGCCGTACACGCCCTTCAGCTTGCCGTCGGGGCCGCCCTTCAGCTCGCCGCTGCCTGTGCGCTCGCCGCCCTCGCGGCTGGCCTGCTCCACAGCCTCAGAGATCGCGCTTACGAGGTCGCCGAGGTTCTTGAATAGACCGCCAAGGCCGATGTTCAGGTCGAGGCGCGGGTCGCGCCCATTGTTCTTGTCGCTCATGTTAATACTCCAGTGCAACGCTGCTCCAGCTGCTGTTCGGGTCGTCGTCGTTGGTGGCGGGGCGCGGGGCGGGGCGGCGTGGGGCCGGGCGCGGCGTGGCGTCTGGCTCCTCGGCGAGCACGCCTTGCAGGGTGCTCAGGCGCTCCTCCACCCGGCGCAGCTGATCGTCGGTGCGCTGCTGATTCTGGCGCCACACGTTCAGCTCGCGCTGTAGGCGGGCACGCTCGTGCTCCAGGCGGGCCAGCTCGGCCACGGCCTGCTCGCGGCTGCTGCCACTGGCCCGGCCGGGTATACCCTGGGCGGTCTTGATCTCGCGTAGGCCTTTGGGGCGCATCGTTATTCCTTCTCACTTATGCGCTCGGAGCGCG
>JAYUYB010000802.1:0-6822 GCA_043752655.1 Chloroflexota bacterium | reverse complement strand
TGCCCCTGGGCCGACGTATGCGCGCCATGAAGCTCTGGTTCCTGCTGCGCCTGGAAGGCGCCGAGACGCTGCGCACACGCCTGCGCCGCGACCTCGCCTCGGCCCAGTGGCTCGCCGAGCAGGTAGACGCCACGCCGGGCTGGGTGCGCCTGAACCCAGTGCCGCTCCAGACCGTGTGCGTGCGCTACGAACCGTCCTGGCTTGCGAGCGATGCGCTCGACGCGCACACCCTCGGCTGGGTCGGGCGGATCAACAGCTCAGGTCTCGCGTTTCTCACCCCGGCCACCCTCGACGGGCGCTGGATGTGCCGTGTCAGCATCGGCGCCGAGCAGACCACCCAGGCCGACGTTGCGGCGCTCTGGGCGCTGATGCGCGAGGAGGCGGAGGGCGAGCCGAACAACTTTTCGAGCTGACTTTAACAAAGTTTTACCCGAAAACTCATCGTAATGCAATCTCGTTTGCTACAATAGCAGCTAGTACGTCGCAGCAGTAGTACGTTCCACCACACGTAGCTTTATCTGAAAGAGGCCATCCATGTCGATCTCGCTATATCGGTCGGTTGCGCAGCAGTACGCCCAGATCTGTGTTGTCAACACGGTCCCGGCGATGAATGCGATCTCGCGCGTCATCGAGGATCAAGTCATCCATCACGAGTTGCCTGTGAACTTTTACGCAGGTTTCCAGCGCTTTTCGAGCTTCGCGGCGCAAGCAAAGCGCTACACCAGGCTTGCTGCTGTCTGCCGCCGCGTCTATGTGTTTGGCGTGCCCGACATCACGCCACCAAACATCCCTGGCGTCGAGCTCATCCCGCTGGCAGCCGACGACGAGCTCGCCCTGGAGTGGTTCCTCCATGTCGATACCCCTGACCTTTGGACAACCCTGGCGACGCGCGAGGAGCCCGGGCAGGACCCGGTGACGGGCGGACGACGTTTTGCGGGGCTCTGGTCGTTCGACAGCGCCGTGGCTGAGCGCATGACACTGCTGATCTCGCAACAGCTCGGCACGGTCTATCAGCCGGTACGCACGCGCAATCTCGCCAGCCAGGCCCAGCATATCGCCGAGGTGAGCGCGGCCTTCCTTGGCGTGCTGGAGCGCCTGCGGATCGGCGAGCGGCGCATGCGTATGCGCGTGCAGGCGCTCCAAGCGTTTGCCGCCACAGCTGCCCGCCCCGAAAACTTGCAGCGCGTCGGCGATGTGCCAATTTTCTTGCTACGCGATCTTGTCCAAAATCTGATGACGCTCTTCGGCGCTACTGATGTTGTGGTCGCGTTCGCCGCATCGCGCGAGGGCGAGTTCCACGTCGTTGCCACCGACGAGCACACGGTTCCGTCCAGCTCGACCCTGCGCACCGGTGAGGGCATCAGTGGCCGCGCTATTAGCCAGGGGAACGTGATTATCGTCAACGATGCGAGAAAAAGCGGCGAGCGCGATCTGCTCCTGCCCGGCGCGGCCGCTGTGATCGCCGCGCCGATTATCGGCCGCGCGCGCACCTACGGCGTGATCGCTGTGAGCGGCGCGCAGAAAGATGTCTTCGAGGCGGGCGATGGCCAGGCGCTCAGCGCGATCGCCGATGTGTTAGCGCTTGCCATAGAGCGTGGCGGCGAGCTGTCTAGTGGACGCACCGAGTCCGACTATACCGTTCGTTTTGCCCAGATGATCGTCCGCCTGCGCGACTCGGTCCTGGAGCTAACCGACCTCCAAGAGCGCCTAGAGGCCGCCGGCCCCCTTAGCATCAAGCAGCGCAGCATTCTTAGCGGCCATGCGCGCACCGCCGCCGACATGGCGCAGACACTCGGCGTCACTCGGCCCAAGGAGATTACTAGCAACTCTCAAGCGTAAGGTCGCACCGCCGCACATGTACCGCAGAGACAAAGAGGGCGCAGAGTCCGCACCTGCTGGTGCCCGGCTCTGTGCCCTCTCTATCTCTCTAGTAGATGCCCGGCCCAACATCCCCTAAATATGAATCGCCGCCCCGTGGACGAGCGCGTGGGCCGCCTCGCCGATCGCCTCGTAGAGCGTGGGGTGGGCGTGGATGGTGCCGAGCAGGCTCTCGCCCGTGGCCTCATGGGTCATCGCCAGGCCACCCTCGCTGATCAGCTCGGTCACACGCGGGCCGATCATATGCACGCCGAGAATCTCGTCGTACTGCTTGTCGGCCACGAGCTTGATGAAGCCGAAGCGGTTCTGGCCCAGCACGCGCGCCTTGCCATTGGCCGAGAAGGGGAACTTGCCAACCTTCACGTCGTAGCCCTTCTCTTTCGCCTTGGCCTCGCTCAGGCCTACGCTGGCGATCTCGGGGCTGCAGTAGGTGCAGGCGGCGATCTTGCCGTAGTCGATCGGGTGGACGCTGAGGCCCGCCATCTGCTCCACCGCCAGGATGCCCTCGGCGCTGGCTTTGTGGGCCAGCCAGGGCGTTGCGGCAACACAGTCGCCGATCGCGTAGACGCCGTCGGCGGCGCGCATAACCCCGTCGGTCTCGATGAAGCCTTTCTGGTTCAGCTTCACGCCCGCGCCCTCCAGGCCGAGATCCTTGGTGTTTGGCAGAATGCCAATCGCCACGAGCAGCTTGTCCACCGCGATCTGCTCGCGCTTGCCGTCGGCGCCCGTCACGCTCACCACCACCTTGTCGCCGCCAACGTCGATCCCATCAACCTTGGCGCCGGCCATGGTCTTGATCCCACGGCGCTGGAAGGCCTTCACCAGCTCTGCGGAGACCTCCTCGTCCTCGTTGGGCACAATGCGCGGCAGCGCCTCCACCACGGTGGCCTCGGCGCCGAAGGCGCGGTACATGGAGGCGAACTCCACGCCAATCGCGCCCGCGCCGATTGCCAGGATGCTCTTAGGCACCTCGCTGAGCTTGAGCGCGTCGGTGGATGAGAGCACGCGCTGGCCGTCGAAGGGCGCGTTGGGGAAGGGGCGGGGCTGGGCGCCGGTGGCAACCAGAATATGCTTTGCGCTAAGTGTGCGCTCGCCGCCGGCGTTCAGCTTGACATGCACTTGGCCGCGCCCAGCGAGGGTGCCCCAGCCTGCCACGACCTCGACCTTGTTCTTCTTCATGAGGAAGGTCACGCCGTCGGTGCTAGCCTTCACCACGCTATCTTTATGCTTCATGGCGCCAGCGAGATCGAAGCTCACACCCTCGACATTCACGCCGAAGCGCTTGGCCTCCTTCACCTCGTCGAGCAGGTCGGCGCAGTGGAGCAGGGCCTTGGTGGGGATACAGCCAACATTCAGGCAGACGCCGCCGAGGGCGCCGGACTCCACAATTGCGGCCTTCATGCCAAGCTGCCCTGCACGCACCGCCGCGACATAGCCGCCCGGCCCAGAGCCGATGATCACCACATCATACACGCTCTCGCTCACAGTCGGAGCCTTTCTTCTTCGTTCCGGCACAAGCCGAGAGGCATTGTAGCACACTGGCCCTGACAACTGCCCCTATGCTACAATACCCCCGCTATGAGCGAGCCACTGCGCCTGATCGACACCCACGCCCACCTGGCGCTCGGCCAGTTTGATGCCGACCGCGAGGCGGCCATCGTGCGCGCCAGCGAGGCCGGCGTGGCCCGCATCGTGGAGATCGGCTACGACTTGCCATCCTCGCACGCCGCCATTGCCCTGGCTACCGCCCACCCCCAGATCTTCGCCGTGGTCGGCATCCAGCCCAACCACGTCCACGAGCTACCGGCGGGCTGGGAGGCCGAGCTACGTGCCCTTTGCGCCCACCCGAAGGTGGTGGCCGTGGGCGAGATCGGCCTCGACTACCACTGGATGCAAGGGCCGCCCGCCGCGCAGGAGCAGCTCTTTCGCGCCCAGCTTGCCCTGGCGCAAGCCCTTGGGCTGCCTGTGGTGATCCACAGCCGCGAGGCCCACGCCGATACACTGCGCGTGCTGGGCGATGCGGCCCGTGGCCAGCCCGGCATTATGCACTCCTTCTCCGGCGACTGGGCCTACGCCGAGGCGTGCCTGGAGCTCGGCCTGATGCTCTCGTTCTCGGGGCCGCTCACCTTCCCAAAGGCCGTCGAGCTGCACGAGGTGGCCCGCCGCGCCCCGCTGGAGCGGCTGCTCACCGAGACCGACAGCCCCTACCTGAGCCCGCACCCGCAGCGCGGCCAGCGCAACGAGCCCGCCCGCGTGCGCCTGGTGGCCGAGCGCCTGGCCGCCTTGCGCGAGCAGCCGCTCGAGACGGTTGCGGCGCAGGTCTGGGCCAACGCCGAGCAGATCTTTAGGCTCGAAGCGTAGCGCCGGATCGGGCATTTTCATCCGCAGATTGCGCAGATTTTCGGCCCATTTTTCAGTCCCGCCCATATGCGCGGACATCTGCGTAATCTGCGTAATCTGCGGATAATAGACTCCGGAAATAGTCATATGGCAACGATAGCAACTCCCCGCCAGCAGAGCCGCAGCCTCACCAGCGAGCTGGGCGAGATCCTCCCCGGCGCCCTGCTGATTCTCCTGATGACGGGCGCGGTGGTCTACGCGCTCTCGGTGTCGGGCTGGGGGCCAGGGCTGGAGGTGCTGCGCCCCATGGCCCTGCTGGGCCTGCTGGTGGGCGTCATCTTCGCTCGCATGCGCTGGCTGCCCGGCTGGGCGGCGCACCTGCTCAGCGGCGCCCTCGCCCTTACCTGGGCCGTGCAGCTGCTGGGCGACCTGATGGACGAGCGCCTGCTCACCTGGCGCGATCGCGGCACCGATCTGCTGATCCGCGGCCTGATCTGGGCGCGCGTGCTTGGCTCCGGCGGGCGCGGCGAGGACATCCTGCTCTTTGTCTTTGTGCTCTGCCTGCTCGCCTGGGCACTGGCCTACTGGACGGCGTGGGCCGTGCTGCGGCGCGGACAGGTCTGGCGACCGATCATCCTTAACGCCGTGCTCGCCCTGGTGAACTACACCTACGTGCTGCCCAAGCCCACGCTGGCCTTCTTTGTGTTTCTGGCCGCCGCGCTGCTGCTGCTGGTCTACCAGAACGTGCTCCAGCGCCAGGCGCTCTGGGACGCGCAGCGGGTGGAGTACCCGGACCTGCTGCCGGTGCGCTTTCTCTGGTCGTCGGCGCTAGTCTGCGGCCTGCTGATCACGCTCACCGCCGTGCTGCCCGGTCAGGTCTCGGTGGATCGCGCCACCCTCACCTGGACGCTCCTGAGCAGCCCGTTCAAGGCGGCCCGTGAGGGCTGGGAGGATATGTTCAGCACGATCACCGCACCGCCCGGCGCGGGCAGCGGCGCCTTCACCTCGCGCGGGGCCACTCTGGGCGGCGCCCGGCAGCTCACCTCCGAGCCAGTGATGGAGGTACGCTCCACCGAGTACGACTACTGGCGCGCTGTGGCCTTCGACACCTACGACGCCAAGGGCTGGCGCAACACGGTGGGCGAGCAGGCGCGCTCGACCCTCGGCGTGAGCACGCCCGAGCAGGCCCGCACGCCCCGCGCCGCCGGCGAGCAGAACCCCCTGGGCGACATCCGCGCCCGCCGCGTGATCACCCAGACCTTTACGCTCGCCAAGGATCGCCTCGACGACCTGCTGATGGTGGGCGGCAGCGCCCTGAGCCTGAGCGTGCCAAGCCTGGTGGAGCACAACTACCTCGCCGACCCGAACGGCCCCGGCTTTCGCCCGAACTTCGACGAGATAGCCCTGATCGTCGCCACGGAGCGGCTGCGCGCCAGCGACACCTACAGCGTCACCGCGATGATGTCGTTCGCCGACGTGACGAGCCTGCGCACCGTGGGCGACACCTACCCATTCTGGGTGCGCGAGCACTACCTCCAGGTGCCAACGAGCCTTTCGCCGCGCACGGTCGAGCTGGCCGCGCGCGTGGTGGCAGAGAACGGCGCGCGCACGCCCTACGACAAGGCGATCGTGATCCAGGACTATCTGCGCACGCTGCCCTACAACGAGGCAATCCCCACGCCGCCCGCCGATCAGGACCCGGTGGACTGGTTCCTCTTCCAGCAGCGCGAGGGCTACTGCGACTACTACGCCTCGGCCATGGTGCTGATGCTGCGCTCGCAGGGTGTGCCCGCCCGCTGGGTGCGCGGCTACGCCGGCGGCGAGTTCGACGCGGAGCGCGGCGTGTACGTGGTGCGCGAGAGCGTGGCCCACAGCTGGCCAGAGGTCTACTTCCCTGGCTTCGGGTGGGAGCGCTTCGAGCCCACGCCGGCCAGCTACACCAACCTGCCGCAGCGCCCGCTCACCAGCCAGTTCGGCCAGGACAGCGCCGATGCGGCGGGCGGCTTCGTGCCAGAGGCGCCCGACCCAGGGCGCTTCGAGGATCTCGACGGTGGGCTCGACCAGGGCGCGTCCACAGGCGTGAGCGCCGCCGAGCCGCTTGTGCCCACCGGCATGGGCCAGCCCCTGACAATTGCCGCAGCCGTGCTCGGCCTACTGGCCCTAGGGGCGGGCGCTCTGGGCTGGCGCTGGCGCCGCGAGACGCGCGGGCTAAGCCGAGCGGGGGCGGCATACGCGGGCATGGCGCTCCTGGCGAGCTGGGGCGGGCTTGGGCAAGAGCCGCATCGCACCCCGCAGGAGTACGGCGAGCGGCTGGGCGGGGCGCTCCCCGAGCACCGCAACACGATCAGGCAGATCGCCGGGGCCTATGCTGCCGAGCGCTACAGCGCCACGGCCACAGGCGCGGCGCTGCCGCCCGAGGAAGACGAGCGCGAGCTGCGCGGCGCCCTGGTGCGCAACATCTTCGGCAGCCTGGCGGCGCGCCTGCCACAGCCGAGGGAGCGAGCTTGAGTGAGGAATGCGAAAGCCGGGCGGTGCGAGAAGGCGCGGAGTAATAGATCTAGCAGTTAAAGACGTTTGAGTAACGCATCATACTCGCTATGCGTG
>JAYUYB010000801.1:0-2712 GCA_043752655.1 Chloroflexota bacterium | reverse complement strand
GCTACCGCAGCCCCGTACTGGATGACTTCCGCGAGCGCCGCGCTGCTATCGAGCGTGGCTACGGCCAGCTTTACGTAACGTATTATCGACCTGATAGTTTTGGCCCGGCCTATCGGCTGGAGCTGCCTGCCGCGCTGCTGGCCCGCGAGCCGCTTGGCGCCGTGCTGGCCACGTTTCGGGGCGCGCTCCGCGTAAGCAGCATCCAGGAGCCGCTGCCCCAGTTCCTCGCCGACGCCATCTGCCGCCAGCTCGGCCACGCCCTCGCCGCCACCGCCGAGGGCACCCGCACCACGCTCCAGGGCGAGTTCGAGCTCGCCCTCGTGCAGCGCTACCTCGGCCCATACCGCACCCCACGCCGCTAGCCATCCTCACCATGCAGATTGCAGATTGCAGATTGCACGCAGCCCGACCGTCCACCGTCCACCGTCCACCGTCGTCCACCGTCCACCGTCAACGGACCGGCTATTCCTCGTCATCGTCGAGCGAGATGCGCGTATTGGCAACCTCGTTCGACTGGACATAACGACTTGGCATGGAGAGGCTGCTCCAGCCGCCAGCGTCGCGCAGGGCAAAAGGGTCGCTGCGACCACGGGCGGCGCGGGTGGCCCAAGTGTGGCGCAGGTCGTGGGGCGACAGGTCGCCCACGCTGATGCGCTCGCCAAGCAGCCCCACGCGCTCGCGGATCGCCCGCACCGACATGCCTTTCCAGAGCTCGCCGTTCTTGCGTGAGCCGCGCAGCAGCTGGCCGCTGGCGGACGCATCGCTGGCAAGGTAGCCCGTGGCAGCGGCCAGGGCGTCGGCGCCGAGCTTGTGGGTCTGCGTGGTATGCACCTTCTCGCGGTAGAAGGTGAGCGTGCCGCGCCGCACATCGATGCTGCCAACCTCCAGCCCGGCGAGCTCGCCGACGCGCAGCCCCAGGTCGGCCAGCAGGCAGATCAGCAGGTTATCGCGGCGGCCCTGAGGTGTGTCGGGCTGCTGCTTGAGCACGCGCACCTGCTCGGCGCTCAGCACGCGGGCTGTGGCTTTCTTGGTGCTTATGCGGGTGGGGATGGCTGCACGCTGGCGCTGGGCGTCGATCGAGCGGGCTTGGCGACCGCCGTAGCCGCGTACCGTGCGGATCAGGGCCAGGGCCTCGGGGGGGATCACGCCAGCGCTGTTAGCGAGGGCGCAGTAGCGGCGCACACTGGCTAGGCGCACGTTGATCGAGCCGATGGCGTAGCCTTCCTGGAGCTGCCAGCGCAGAAAGGCGGCGAGCAGACCGTGCGTGACATTGGCCCACGCCTCGGCGTGGAAGGCCAGGCGGGCGCCGAAGGCGGGGGCATCCTCGGGGGCGATGGCGCGCACGGCGCCGAGGAACTGCGCGAACAGGGCGAGGTCGGCCTCCTGGCGGCGCAGCGTGTCGGCGTCGATGCGGCCACGGTAGTCGTCGAAGGCGGCGGAGGCGGCCTGCGTGTCGGCCACAGCGGAGGCGCGCGGGTCGATGCTGGGGATGGCCGCAAGCGCTGTTATGTCAATCTTTGGCGGGTCTTGCATAATAAGTTCCGATTACTCTTACTAATCGGTATTTATTTTACACCCTGTTTCGCCCCCCTGTCAAGGCCCGTCCGCACGCAGTCTGTGGAACGAATCTTGCCCCGCATGCGTCTTCAGCGTAGCCTCCCACTCGCCTATCACCGCTCGCCAGCGCCAAACTCGTGATCGTGCAACAGGAGCGCCGCGTTATGTCTCGCTTGCGCTACGTTTTCCTGCTGCTCGCTCCGCTGCTCCTCGTAGCGCTCGTTGCCTGCGGCGCCGGCCCACAGAGCGCCGCGCCCAGCGAGCCCGCCGCCGCCGGGCTGACCACGAAATAGCGCGAGCTGTATGCGGGCACACTGATCCGCGAGCTGCGGCATCGCAAACTCAAGCATTACCCCAGAGCTAGGCAATACCCGAATGCGGCCCTACCGGTGGCGACGTACTAAAACTACTCCTTCACGGCCCTCTGGTATAATCTGTTTGAGGCAAAGATAACGTGTAGCATCTATGGCGCACACAGTCCCCGCAATCCAGACCGACGCCCTGACGAAGCGCTATGGTGAGCGCGTGGCCGTCGCCGGGCTCTCGCTCCAGATCGAGCCCGGCGAGGTCTTCGGACTCCTTGGCCCGAATGGCGCCGGAAAGACCACTACCATCGCCATGCTGCTCGGATTGGTGCGCCCAAGCAGCGGGCGAGCCATGCTGTTCGGGCACGATGTGCAGGCGGCGCCCGTGGCTGCGCTGCGCCATGTGGGCGCCATGATCGAGGCCCCAGCCTTCTACCCGTACCTGAGCGCTTATGACAACTTACTCGTCCTGGCGCGTGCTGGCGGGCTGCCTGAGGCAAGCATTGCGACGACGCTGGGGGCGGTAGAGCTTTCGGCGCGATCCCGCGACAAGCTACGGGTCTACTCGCAGGGTATGAAGCAGCGTCTAGCCATCGCCGCCGCGCTGCTGCCCAACCCAGCGCTGATGATCCTGGATGAGCCGACCAACGGGCTCGACCCGGCCGGCACTGCGGAGATTCGCGCGCTCATCCGCAGCCTCGCAGCCGATGGGCGCACGATTGTGCTGTGCAGCCACATGCTCCACGAGGTAGAGCAGCTCTGCGGGCGGGTGGCCATCCTCAAGGCGGGCTACCTGATCGCTGCGGGCCATGTGGCAGCGCTGCTGCGGCGCGGTCAGGGGCTGCGCGTG
>JAYUYB010000800.1:0-2714 GCA_043752655.1 Chloroflexota bacterium | reverse complement strand
GATCAGGCAGATCGGCGCCCGCCGCAAGGGCGTGGAGCCGATCTGTCGGCACATACGCGGCAATGCTCATCGCAGCGCCCGCCCCGTTAGGCTAGCTCGCCCAGCGCCTCCAGCAGATAGTCTACCTCCTCGGCGGTGTTGTAGTGCGCCAGGCCCACGCGCACCATGCCGCCGAGCGACTCCACACCCAGCCGATCGCTCAGGCTGAGGGCGTAGTAGTTGCCGTCCCACACAAAGATGCCGCGCGCGCCTAGCGCCTCGGCCACCTCGCGCGGCGTGCGCCCCGCCATCCGAAACGATACCGTAGGCGTGCGCGCCGCAAAGCGCTCCGGCTCACGGATGCCGTAGAATGTAAGCCCCGGCACGCCCAGCAGCCCGCCCACCAGCTGCTCCGAGAGCCCACGCTCATACCCCTGCACCAGCCCCATCGCCGCCACAAGCGCTTCCCTCCGGCTTTCGCGCCCTTCGCCCGTTTCGCGCCCTTCGTGGTCCAAACCTCCTTTGCTCCCCTCGCCCAGGGTGGCAAGATAGTCCACCGCCGCTGTCACGCCGGCCAGACATTCGTGGTTCTGCGTGCCTGTCATCCAGCGTTCGGGGGCGGCCTCAGAAGCGGGACGCACCTTGTAAGGGCGCAGCCGCTCCAGGTGCTCGGCCTTGCCATAGAGCACGCCCACATGGGGGCCAAAGAACTTGTAGACGCTGCACGCCAGAAAGTCGCAGCCAAGTGCGCCCACATCGATCGGGCCGTGGGGCGCGTAATGCACCGCGTCGATAAACGAGAGCGCACCTACGCTCTTCGCCAGGGCCACAGCCCGCTGCACATCGTTGATCGTGCCCACGGCATTCGAGGCGTAGCCTAGCGCCACCAGCCGCGTGCGCGCATTCACCTTCGACTCGAAGTCGGCCCAGTCCAGCGTGCAGTCCTCCACATCGACATCCACCTCACGGATCGTCACGCCGCGCTCCTCAAGCGCGCGCCATGGCGCCACGTTCGCATCGTGGTCCAGGCGGGTCACCACGATCTCGTCGCCGGGGCCGAGCTCGCGGCCGATCGCGCGGCTCAGAGCAAAGTTGAGCGTGGTCATATTCGCGCCGAACACGGTCTCGCCGGGCGCGCAGCCCAGCAGATCGGCCATGGCCTGATGCGCCGCCGCAATCGTCACATCGGTGCGCTGGCTGGTGGCGAACGCGCCGTGGGTATTAGCGTTGCTGTGGGCGAGGTAGGCGCCGATGGCGTCGATCACGGCCTGGGGCACCTGAGTTCCGCCGGGGGCATCAAAGAAGACAGCCGGGCGCCCGCTGGCCTTCTGGGCGAGCGCGGGGAAGCTCGGGCGTACAGCGTGGGGGTCGAAGGCGGGCATAGCGAGGCTCCTTCACAGGGCGATTAGACAATGGTGGCGCTCCCATCAGAGGGAAGCCGTACCAAGGGGTTGCTCTAGCGAGACATCGCTGCGCAAAGCGCTGCCCGGCTTTTGCATTTTGCATTTTGCATTTGCACTGGCTTCCAGCCATTGTACCGCACTTCGCCGCCGCGCCCTCAGCGCCCCAAAAGCTCCTGCACAGGCTTGAAGTTCAGCTTGGCGTAGCGGCCAAGGCCCTCGGCGCCCTCACGCGCCAGGATCGCGCGCGCGGCCCGACGCAGCAGCGTGATCGCCGAGGCGCCGGGTGGCAGCGGCCCGCCGAGCCCCGCCAGCGCGCCAAGCCGCACCAGCTCCGCCCGAAAGCGCGTCGTCGCCAGCACCGAGGCGGCGGCAACTGCAATGCTCGTAGCCTCCGCGTGGTGCATCTGCTGCGGGCGCGGGAGCCCCGCCCTAGCGAAGACGCTGTTCAGGCGATCAGCGCGCTGGGAAAACTGGTCGCAGATAATTGTCGTCGCGCCGGTGCGCGCCACGATGGGCGCCGCCGTCTCGACATACAGCTCTGCGAGCAGCAGATTAATATTGCCAAGCGCTGCGTAGCGCCGATTATACGCAGCTGGCTCCAGCACCAGCACCTCGCGGGCCGCAGCGGGCAGCAGCGCCTCGATTCGCGCCGCCACCTGCGCGAGCTCCTCGGGCAAAAGCAGCTTGCTATCGCGAACGCCCGCCTTCCGTAGCGCCGCTACCGCCTCGGGCTCCACATACACAGCGGCCACCACCAGCGGGCCAAACCAATCCCCCTTCCCCGACTCATCCATCCCCAGCTCCGCCACGAGTACTTTCGCGTCTTCGCGCCTTCGCGTTTCGCGCCCTTCGCCACTTTCGCGCCCTTCGCGCTCCAGCCGCCCCGGTTCGCGCCCTTCGCCACTTTCGCGCTCCAGCCGTTCTACAAGTTCGCCCAGAGCCTGCCGCAGCGATGAGCCAGCGCCGCCAATAACGCCGCGGCCGCGCTTCGGGTAGAAGTCGAGGCTAGCCTCGCTCACGCCATCGCTCACCAGCAGCTGCTCGCCGTAGGGGATCGGCTTGCCGGGGCGCCAGCGCCAGCCGCGCGCGCTGATCGCACCCTTGATCGCCGCAAGGCGCGGGTCTTCCATAGCTACCTCTCGCGCTGCTAGGAAACAAAAATGCCGAGCGCTGGCACTGAGCGACGAGCATCTTAGGGATACTCAGCACTCAGCACTCAGCACTCGGCACTCGTTTTGGAGAGTGCGTAGACCTACGTTCCCAGGGCTCAGGCCCCAGTAGCATCGGCGCTGCGGCGTTTCACGACCCGGTTCGGGATGGGACGGGGTGGTT
>JAYUYB010000799.1:0-2716 GCA_043752655.1 Chloroflexota bacterium | reverse complement strand
CCCGGAGGCCGACGAGCCCGACCGCAAGGGCCGCCCGGTTTTCCGCGTGCTGATGAGCAGCCAGTGTGCCTGGAACTGCGCCTATTGCCCCCTGCGTGCCGCCAACGATCTACCGCGCACCGCCCTCGAGCCTCAGGAGCTCGCCGCCGCCTTCCTGCCCCGCTACGCGGCAGGCGCCGTGCAGGGCCTGTTTGTCTCCACCGCCGTCCACGGCACTGTGGGCGAGGCTGTCGGCCGCATGCTGGATGGCGTCGAGCAGCTACGCACCACGCACGCTTACAGCGGCTATGTCCATGTAAAGCTGCTGCCCGGCGCCGCTGCCTCAGATGTGGAGCGCGCTGCCAGCCTCGCCGACCGCCTGAGCCTCAACCTCGAGGCGCCCTCCGCCGCGCACCTCGCCCGCATCTCCCCCGAGCGCAGCTGGCACAGCGACCTTGTGGAGCGCCTGGTCTGGGCCCGCGACTGGCAGCGCGCCGGGGCGCTCTCGGCCGGTCTCGCCACCCAGTTCGTGGTGGGCGCCGCCGGCGAGCACGACACCGACTTGCTGAGCACCGGCAGCTGGCTCTACCGCGAGCTTGGCATGCGCCGTGTCTACTTTGGCGCGTTTCGCCCCACTCCCGGCACGCCCCTCGCCGGAGCCGACCGCACGCCGCAGGCCCGCGTCCAGCGCTTGCAGCAGGCCGACTGGATGCTGCGCCAGTATGGATTCGCCACCGGCGAGTTGCCCTTTGACGGCGTAGGCGACCTGCCCCTGCACCTCGACCCGAAGCTCGCCTGGGCTCTCGCCCACCCCGAGCGCTTTCCCGTCGAGCTGAACAGCGCCGCGCCCGAGCAGCTCCTGCGCATCCCTGGCCTCGGCCCGCTCAGCGTCGAGCGGATCGTGCGCCTGCGCCGCATTCACCCCTTCCGCGAGCCCGAGCATCTGCGCAGCCTCGGCACCCAGGCCGGCCGCGCCCGTGATTTCGTCACCCTCGACGGGCGCTTCTTCGGCCGCCCCCGCGCCGAGCTTGAGCGCGCCTACGCCCCGCGCCCCATCGTCGAGCAGCTGCCGCTATTTTGAGCTACGCTCC
The DNA here is from genome assembly GCA_043752655.1 of Chloroflexota bacterium. Classification (GTDB taxonomy): domain Bacteria; phylum Chloroflexota; class Chloroflexia; order Chloroflexales; family Chloroflexaceae; genus OHK40. The sequence goes on along the minus strand of JAYUYB010000799.1, from coordinate 1,646 downwards.
CCTAGGGTGGGCGCCCACGAGGGGCGCCCTTACGGGATGGTAGCGCCTCACTCATTCAGCTCGATCAGCAGATTGTCGAAGCGAACCTCAGCCGTGCTTTCCTTCAGGCTGCTTACGGCCAGAGCCGCCTCGCCCTGCGTGAAGGTGCCGTCGCTCGTGGTCTCCAGCAGCTCATCGTTCACATAGAGCGTAATGCTGTCGCCTTTGGTCTCCACCCGCATGCGGTTGCGCACCGCATCCACCGCGTCCGACTGAGTCCAGTCGATCAGCACAGTCCACTCGTTGCCCTCCAGCACCTCCAGCGCATAGTAGCCGTCGTTGGAGACGCTGAAGAGGTAAAAGTTGTCGGCGTCCTGGTAGTGGAAGATCAGCCCTGCGGCTGCCACATCTGCCCCTGGCGGGATCTCCGTGTCCACTGCGAAGCGTGCGTTGGTGTAGGTTCCATCCACCTGCGCCCAGACGATCTTCTCCGCCTCCTTCACCTCAATCACGTAGGCGCCGTCCTCGTAGGCGTAGCGCGATGAATCGTCTTCCTCGGTACCAAGCCCGCTGGCAGCGGCGTTCTCGAAGTTGTCATCAAGCAGCACCGCGCCCCCAGTGAGCGGCGAGTTGTCCGGCACGATCCCGCCCGCCCCGCCCGCTGCGGTGGGAGCATTGGGCGTGCCCACCACGCTCTCCACCCGATTTCCCAGCAGGGTCAGCACGCCGACAACGCAGACCCCCAGCAGCAGCACGACAGCCAGGCAGCCCACGCCGCTGATGATCCACCACATGGTGCGGCGGGGCGGCGCAGACGTCGGTGCTTCCCCAGCTGGCAGCTGGCCGCCGGGGTAGCCGGGGTTAGCGGTAAGCTGCGGGCCAGGAAATACGGGGCTGTCCGTGGGCAGCGGCGGTGCGGGTGGCTGCCCGCCTAGCATGGTGGGCGTGTCGCTGGCGGCGGGCGGCGCGCTCCGCCATGGCTCTGACGCTGGGATGGGCGGGTCGGCGGGCTGGGGCGCGCTCTGCCAGAGCTCTGGCGCCGGGGCGGGCGCGTCGGCAGCTGGCAGCAGCACCGTCGGAGCGCTCGGCACGTCAAGGCGCACCGTCGGCGACACGCCGGGCTGGGGCGACGCGGCGGCTGGCGCCTCAATCGGCGGTAGGATCACGGTCGGTGCGATAGGTGCGGGCGCGGCCTCCGGCTCGGCGATGCGCGTGCCGCACTCGGGGCAGAAGCGCTTGTATTCCTGGAGCTCGGTCTTGCAGCTTGGGCAGACAATGCTAGGCATAGGTGTGTGGTGTTTCTAGGCGCCGAGCACAGCGCGCAGGGCTGCAAGCACGCCGTGGTTCTGTGCCTCGGTGCCGAACGAGATGCGGATCAGTCCGGGCAGGCCCCAGCCGCTCAGGGGCGTCACGGTGTAGCCGCGCTCGCGCAGTCCATCGCTCACGGCGCCGTCGTCGCCCACTGGCACGGCTACAAAGTTCGTCTCGCTTGGAATCGGGTTCAGCCCCATGGCGTGCAGTTCGGCCATAAAGAGCGTACGGCTCGCATTGGCGTGAGCGCGGCTGCGCGCCACATGCTCAGTGTCGGCGAGGGCGGCCACGCCCGCCGCCTGGGCCAGCAGGTTCACATTGAAGGTCGGGCGCGCCCGCTCCAGGTAGGCGATCAG
>JAYUYB010000798.1:0-2716 GCA_043752655.1 Chloroflexota bacterium | reverse complement strand
TCTCTACTCGATGCTCACGCTCCCACGTCCGGCGGCGAGCCTCAGAGGCAGGCTACCGGTCCATGCCCTCGCCGGCGAGGATCTGCGCAACCACCGCGTGCATGTCGGCGCCGACGATCTCGGGCGTGGGCGCAAGCGGGTCGAGGACCATGCCTGGCCGCGCCACGAAGGCGGCGGCGCAACCGGCCCGTCGCGCGCCGGCGATGTCCCAGGCGTGGGCGGCGATCAGGCGGATCTCACCGAGGGCCACGCCGAGCTGCGCGGCCGCCATCTGGTACGGCTCGGGGGCGGGCTTCAGGCGGCGCACGGTGTCCGCCGAGAGCCGCAGCTCGAAGAGCTCGGACAGCCCAGCGTTGCTCAGCTGCGCCTCTGCGACCTCGGCAGTGGAGTTGGTGAGTGTGGCGAGGCGCACGCCCGCAGCCCGCAGCCGCTCCAGGGCCGGGCGCACCTCCGGGTGGGGCGGCAGGCTGCGCATCCCGCCCAGCAGCCGCCGACGGGCATCGTCGGCGAGGTCGACGCCGCGCCGGGCGGCGACCATGGAGAGGGCCGCGTCGCCGATCTGGCCGAAGGGCGCATAGGCGCCGGTGACGGTGGCGACCAGCGCTGACTGGATCATCTGGGCGAACCACTCCCGACGCACGGCGGCGTCGCCGAACAGCTCGGCGAACGCGGGGTCGAGCGCGCGCAGGTCCAGCAGCGTCTCGTTCACATCGAAGACACAGACGTGCGGCACAGGCTTCCTTTCACAGTGTACCGCTGCTTTGCTCGCATCTACACGCCCTGGCGCCGACGGTGAGGTAACGGCTCATGAGCGAGCGGATCGTCGCGGGGGGAGACACATCCTACGATAGCACGAGTATCCTAAAGTGCCAATTGGGGTGTTCGCCTGATCGAGCGGCGCATCAACAGCCTGGAGCCGTGCTCAGCGCCCTTGACCATAGGCGCCAAGCGAGCTGCCATCGCCTCGCCGGTGGGCTTGGCCGCCATCGCCACAGGAGCAGAAGGCGCGGCAGCAGTCTGTCTGGCACTGTCAGACATGCAACCGGTCGATTAAGGCAGAACAGGTGGTACGACGATCATGGGGAAGCGCAATTGCCATCATATGTCCGACCTGTAGTCAACGCCTTGGTGAGATTCGCGTAGTCATTCGCGAGGGCGCGGAGTGATAGCTACTCGGTTGTCTGTGGCTAGGTTTGTACTTTTGGAGCGACACTGCGACACTGATGTCGCAGAAGTTCCTTGAGCAATCCTAGAGTGAGTAGAAGCAGCATGCTATATTACTCCATCTAACGCTGATTTTCGCCAACGCACATACCTTAGGATCCTGTCCTACTTTACAGCGCTGATATCTCCCTCCACGTTTAACTCAAGGTGCTCCCCTCATGCAGCAATCTGAGCCGACCCACCTGCGCTTAAGGGCAAAGCTACGCGACCTACGCCTCCAGCGTGGCCTATCTGTCCGCACCTTCGCCGCACAGGTCGGCTTCTCTCCTTCTTTCATCTCTCAGCTCGAGGCCGATCTCGTCTCGCCATCGATCAACTCGCTCGAGAAAATTGCGGGCGCGTTGGGTATTACCCTCGGGCAGCTCTTCAGCTCGCTGGAAGCAAACGCTGCGGCTCGGCTCGTTGTCCGTCACGATGCGCGTGCCACCTACATCAGTAAATGGTCTAATAGCACGGTCTCGATGCTAACAGACCCGGCACTCGAACGCAGAATGGCGGCGATGGAGATTAGTATCGCCCCTGGTGGCATGAGTAGCCGCTCGCCGGAAGCCCGCCACCAAGATACCATTGCACTGTTGGTTGCCGGCGCACTGGTGCTGGTCTTGGACACCAGGGAAGAGCTATTTACCCCAGGCGATACAGCGTATTTTGCAGCAGGTATACCCTACGCCTGGGTGAATCGCAGCGATGCAGATGCTACGTTGCTGCTGGTAATGGTTACCGGGCGGGTCGATCTCGCTCGTGACGTATAGCAGGTCGGTCGCGGATAAAGCGCTGCATCTATCAGGCTGCCAAAGCGGTCGGGATAGCTCGGGCGATACTTCAGCGTCTTAAAGGCCGCTTCCGAGAAGGGATTGTCGTTGGAGACGTGTGGTTGGCTGTGGGTCTTGGCCACGCCCAAGTCCACCCGCAGCTCGGCAACGGCTTTGGGGGTCATCGCGCTACCCCGGTCGGCGTGAATGGTCAATTGTTGGGGCAACACACCCTCCTTGCTACAGGTTTCGGCGATCAGCAGCGCGGCCAAGGCCGCGTTCTCGCGCTCGGCGATCATCCAGCCGACCACGGCTCGACTGAAGACACTGAGGATGACATATAAGCGGATGCGAGCGGTCGGGCCAGCTCACTGGCCACACTCGGACTTGCCCGGCGTCGCCAAACGCTCGGGGGGTGGGGGCACCGTTGGCGGATGCTGGTCGGCAGGCGCGGCTGCGGCGTGGCCTCGCTCCCCAAGGGCGGCGTCGACCTCGGTAACAAGCTCGCTGTAGACGTGCTCGGAGAGCACGCCGCTGCTGTGCAGCTCGGTCAGGGTCGTGCGCTCGGCGCGCAGCGCCTCGCGCCGGGCGTCGTCCAGCTCCTCGGCGCGCAGGGCCGGCTGCGCCTGCAGCAGCGCCTGCTGGGCCTCCACCTGCGACTGGGTCCGCGCCCCCAGCTCCGCATCCAGCTGCTCCCATGTCGCCGGCGAAATGATCCCCTCGCGGTAGAGCACCGCCAC
>JAYUYB010000797.1:0-2720 GCA_043752655.1 Chloroflexota bacterium | reverse complement strand
CCGCCCAACTGGTATTAGTCTGTACGAGGTGCCTTGGCAACTGCGAACAGACTCCGGCAAACTGGCCCATGTCGGACCGCCAGCGAGCGTGCGCAATTTCGGCGGCTTCGCCCTTCTCCGCCTTTCGTGCCGTTCGTGGTCCAAATGGTCCGGCTTCCCGACTGGGCGGCGGCGTTGTGCTACTCCCGACATGCATCCCCAACCTCGGCACGGGCATAACAACTGGCCCTCCGCTGCGCAAAAGGAGCCAGCCACAGGCTCGGTTACAATAGCCGCGTCGCGCGCCTGCACGGCGATCAGCAGAGAGGTACTATGAGCCCCAGCCCGCTTAGCCCGCTGCCACCCCTGCGCGAGCAGGCCGCCACCCGCAACCGCTGGCTGCGCGCCCGCCTCGACAGCGTGCTGCCCGCCCTGATGGCCCGCGCCAACCTCGATATGTGGATCGTGGCCGCCCGCGAGTACAACGAGGATCCGGTGATCATGAGCCTGATCCCCGCGCCTGAGCTGTCCGCCCGCCGCCGCACCATCCTCGTGTTCACGCGCCAGCCCGACGGCAGCGTGGAGCGGCTTACGCTTGGCCGCTACGCCTACGCGGGCGTCGGCCCCCAGGACGCTGGGCTCTACCAGAGCGCCTGGAACCCCGACGAGGAGCATCAGGACGCCTGCCTGCGCCGCATCGTCGCCGCGCGCAGCCCCCGCCGCATCGGTGTAAACGTCTCGCGCACCTTCGCCTTCGCCGACGGCCTGAGTTACCAGGAGCACGAGCGGCTTGTGGTCGCCCTTGGCCCCGAGCTCTCGGTGCGCCTGGTGAGCGCCGAGCCCCTGGCCGTTGGCTGGCTGGAGCAGCGCACGCCCGACGAGCTGGCCGCCTACCCCGGCCTGGTGGAGCTCGGCCACCAGCTGATCCGCCGCGCCTTCTCGCGTGAGGCGATCACGCCTGGCGTCACAACCGCCGAGGAGCTGATCTGGTGGATGCGCCAGTCCATGCACGATCACGGGCTGCCCGCCTGGTTCCAGCCCAACATCGCGATCCAGGCGCCCGGCCAGCGCTACGACCACCCTGAGCCGCGCGCCGTGATCCAGCCCGGCGACCTGCTGTGGTGCGATGTGGGCTTCGAGGCCCTTGGGCTCTGTACGGATCAGCAGCAGCACGCCTATCTGCTGCGCGAGGGCGAGACGGAGGCGCCCGCCGGTCTGCGCGCGGCGCTCGCGGCAGGCAATCGCCTGCAAGACATCCTGCTAGGCGAGATGCGGCCAGGGCGCACTGGCAACGAGGTGCTGCGTGCGGCCCGCGCAGGCGCCGTTGCGGCTGGGCTCACGCCGAGCATCTACACGCACCCGCTTGGCAACCACGGCCACGCCGCAGGCCCGACGATTGGCCTCTGGGATGCCCAGGAGGGCGTGCCGGGCGGCGGCGACTACCCGCTCTACGACGAGACGGTCTACTCGATCGAGCTGAACGTGCGCCTGGCCGTGCCCGAGTGGGACGGGCAGGAAGTGCGCATCGCGCTGGAGGAGGACGCGGCCCTTACCGGCGGCGCGATGCGCTGGCTAGACGGGCGCCAGGAGGAGCTGATCTTGGTCCGGTGCGACCCATGAGCCACCGGCGCTACCAGCGCTCGCTGTACCTGCTGCTGGCGCCTTTTCTGCTCGGCGTCACCCTGCTGGTCGTGCTGCCCGCCGGCCTCTCGCTGGGCCTGGCCTTCACCCGCTACGATGGCCTGACGGCACCAACCTGGATTGGCCTGGCTAACTTTCGCGCCCTGGCCGCAGACGGCCTGTTTCGGACCGCCAGCCTCAACTCGCTGCTCTTTGTACTGCTCACGGTGCCGCTGCGCACGCTGCTCACGCTTGGGCTTGCGCTGCTGCTTGCGCGCCCACGGCGCGGCATCGGCCTCTACCGGGCAGCGGTCTACCTGCCGACGGTGGTGCCCGGCGTGGCGTATGCGCTGGTCTGGCTCTGGATCTTCAATCCGCTCTACGGCCCGCTCAACCTGCTGCTGGGCGGCGCCGACCTGCCGACGCCGGCCTGGCTGGTGAACCCGCAGACGGCCCTGCCCGCCCTCGCCCTTGCCGCCCTGTTTCAGCTCGGCGAGGGCTTCGTGGTGCTGCTCGCTGGCCTCCAGGAGATCCCCGACACCTACTACGAGGAGGCGGCGCTCGATGGCGCCGGTCGTCTCGCCGTGCTCTGGCACATCGTGCTGCCGCTGCTCGCCCCCTGGCTGCTGCTGATCGTCATCCGCGACCTAATTGTGAGTGTGCAGAGCAGCTTTACGCCAGCCCTGCTAATGACGGGCGGCGGCCCGTACTACGCAACGCTGTTCCTGCCCCTGCTGATCTACCAGACGGCTTTTGAGCGCCTGCGCTTCGGCGAGGGCGCCGCGATGACGCTGCTGGTCTTCGCTGGGGTGGGCCTGCTGATCCTACTGACGCACCGGCTGTTTGGCGGCTGGGGGTACGATGAGGCTGTCTAGCGCAAAGCGCAAAGCGTTTAAGCGTAACGCGCAAAGCGGCAGTCTTCTACGATGCCGCCAGATCTATCGGGCCGTAGGGTTTCATCTGCTCGCGCTGAGCGTCGCACTCAGCTTCGTGGTGCCCGGCCTCTGGGTGCTGGCCGCCTCGCTGCGTCGGCCGGGCACGCCGCCGCCGCGCACAATCGAGTGGCTCCCCGACCCGATCGCCTGGTCGAACTATACGCTCGTCTTCGAGCTTGTGCCCCT
>JAYUYB010000796.1:0-6855 GCA_043752655.1 Chloroflexota bacterium | reverse complement strand
GCGCGCCTACGATGCGGTGCAGCTCGCCGCAGCGCTGATCGCCAACGCGGCGCTGCTTGCCGGCGCGCTCCCGCCGCTGACGTTACTCAGCGCCGATGTCCGCTTGCTCCACGCCGCAGGCTTCGAGGGGCTGCATATCGAGAACCCCGGCGCATAAGGAGCCAAGCCGGCGCTGCTAATCGTCAGCAGTTCACGCTCCAGCTGTTCGATAATGCGCGGTATTATGACCCTGGCATCGGGCGCTTCATTAGCGCGGACACGATTGTGCCGGGGAATGCCTCGGGCGGCATGGATGGCGTGGCCGTCAAGCCACTGACCGTCGGCTTCCACGAAACGGAGTTCCTCGATAAGCTGAGTCAGGAGAACCAATTTGGCTTCTGGTTTCAGCTCAGCGACGAGGAGAAGGAACAGGCGGGCAGCCCGTGGGGGCCGAGCAACCCGCAGGCGCTCAATCGATACAGTTATGTGCAGAATAACCCCTTGAGGTATACCGATCCAACAGGACACTGGACCTTTAGTTTAGGTATTAGTATTAGTGGAGGCGGATTCCTTGGGGGTTCGTATTCTGGCGGCATTATCTTCGATGGACAAAACGGCGTCCAAATGTATGAATCTACGGCATTCGGTGGAATGGTGGGAGGAGGATTAGGGTTGACCATTTCAGCCACGGCTACCCGTGAAGAAACTATGGCTCAGACGGAAGGCGCCGGAGTAAATGTTGGCGTAGCTTTGCCTGCCGGGCCTATAGCGGGCGTCGATTTGCCTCTGTCAACCCCTGAGTCAAGCTATAAAGGCTTGGACAGGATACGAGGGGTTTCTGTAAGTTCAGGACTTGCACTCGGGATGGATGTGCACATGCAACGAACAAACACTACTCTTCGACCAGTACCCAATCCTATGGCATCAGCTCGTCGCTTCGTTGCAGATATAGAACGGATGATAATAGATCGGGTAGGACCACAGGACGCCGTGGAGTCGAAAAATAACCCGAAAGTATTACCGGAGACGTGTAAAGTTGGCTGTTTTTAGGCTCATGCAGCGCCTAAAGTCTATCACATCGGAGTTCAAGATAGGCCAAAAGGGCTTCCAAAAATCCTTTACGGGCAACTCCACGGCGTCTTGTGGTGCTACCATAGATCGTGCTCGGCCTCAAAATATACCACGTTGACAGTGTAGCAAGAAATCACAGTGATGCTATTAGTGCTGGTCTTTTCGGCCAGCACTCCTTGATGTTTCTATTCCCAGAGTGGCCATTCGACGCAATCGGGTTTTAAATGCATAACAGACGCATCGTAATATATTGGATAATATGGATTACTTTACTGGTTACTGCGATTGCGGCCTCTTTGTACTTGTATTTTCAAAGACCAGGCACAACTGACTTCTTTCTTCCGTTCGCGTTTCTTTACTTTATCGCCGTGATTGGTGCGGGGGTTATTCACTTTGTAGAGGGATACAAGCTCTCGTCGTGTGTTTGGAAGCGTTACAGACGAAGGATTCAGCTTTTGAGTAATATATCTATCCTAAGCTTCGTTTACTCGGGAGAGCTCTCCAATGATTCTCAAGTGCGCCTACTAAAACAAAACTATAAGCAATGTGTAGTTTTGTTTTCAAGTATCCCTGTAACGTTTCTCGTGTTCGCAGGTGTGCTTTTCGTTCTATAAATGCAGGATCTCACTTTGGAGCAAACTCCCACACAAGCTAACCGTGTACGAGGAGTTCGCTGGCTGCTCATCGGCGGCGCGCTGCTTAGCCTCGTCGGTCTGCTCTGTTGCGGGCTGACCGTGTTCGGCGGCTTTCGGGTATTCCAAGGCCTCCAAGCCGAATCGGCGGCCATCCGGCCCACCCTACGAGCGTTCCTCGACGCCGCGCACCAACGTGATACTTCGGCAGCGCTGGCCCTCTTCGCCGACGACGCCAAAGCCGAGGTGTCCGCGGCTGATCTCCAGCGCCTCTTCGACGAGCGCCCCGAGCTCTTTGCCAGCATCTCGGACGTGACGATCGAGACAATCAACGTGACGCGGGGCACTGCCGGCACGGTCGCGCGGGTCGAGGGCTTTGTAGAACACCCCGACGGAGCGCCGCGCCGGCCTTACACTGCTACCCTGCGCAAGAACGGCGAGACGTGGATGCTCATGAGTATTCAATTCCCTGACGGGGTCGGCCAATAACATTGTTCGTAATCTCCGGTTAACCAGTCAAAATTCACTGTCCTATACCGCGCATTATAGTACAGCAGCCACCTGGCTGCTGTTTTGCATGGGTCGCCCGGTCATCTGCTGCGGAGCGAGCAGCGGAGGCTGGTAACGAACAGTGATGCTCGATAACAGGTATATTGACGGCGAGTAGGCGATTCTACGTCCACGATGCTCCGACGAGGTGTGTGCGCTGCTTCAGAGGATGCAATGTGAAGCAGCGCTGCTATAAAACTGCCTAGGTGAGCGCTGATCAGCTGTTCCCCCTGGACGACGGGCATTTCACGATCTCGCTGCCCCCTGACCTGATCGCCGCCGCGCCGCCTGAGCTCACGATCCGCTGGGCCGATTTCTTTCGGTGACGCCACGTATAGTCGGGGCGGCAGCGCACCTACGCAGCCGTCGGCCCCGCCACCGCAAGCACATAGCGCTCGGTGGAGAGGTAGCGCCGCGCCGCCGCCACGATCTGCGCGTGGCTCACGCCGTTAATGATCGCTGGGTAGCGGTCGATGTAGTCGAGGCCCAGGCCGTGGCGCTCGATCCCTAGCAGCGTGCCCGCGATGCCGTCGTTGGTCTCCAGGCCCAGCACCAGGCTGCCGGTGAGGAAGGCGCGGGCGTCGGCGAGCTCCTGCTCGGTTGGGCCGTCGGCCACGAAGCGCTCCACCTCGTGCAGGATCGCCGCGATGGCCCGCTCCACGTTCTCGGGGCTTACGCCCGCCACAGCCGACCACGGGCCCGCGCCGATGTCGGCCTCCAGGCCGCTGTAGCAGTAGTAGGCCATGCCCTGGCGCTCGCGCACATTTTCGCCGAGCCGCCCGCCCATGCCAAGCTGGCCAAGCACCATGTTCGCCAGCATCACCGGGTAGTAGTCCGGGTCGGCGCGGCGCAGCCCGTGGACGGCCCAGATCACATCGGATTGCACCTTGCCCGGCATGGGAATATCTTTGCGGCTGATGCCCTCTAGCGCTGGAGGCGCGGCGGGCGGCGCGCTGTCGGGCGGCGTGGCTGCGGGCTCCCAGCTTCCCAGGCGCGCCTCCAGGGCGGCGATCACGGCGGCGGGCTCCACGTCGCCCACAATCGCCACGGCGCCGCCCGCCGGGTGGTAGCGGGCGTGGAAGCGCGCAAGATCCTCGCGGGTGATGGCCTGCACCGTGGCGAGGGTGCCGCTAGAGATGCGGCTGTAGGGGTGATCTGGCGGGTAGAGCAGCTCGCGGGCGGCGCGGCTGGCCTGCGTGCCGGTCTCCTGCTCGCTCTCACGCAGGCCCATGAGGAACTGGCCGCGCAGCCGCTCCACCTCCTGGGCTGGGAAGGTGGGGCGGATCAGCATGTCGGCGAGGATCTCGAGCACCAGCGGCAGATCCTCCACCAGCGCCTTGCCGCCAAAGCCCGAGCTGTGCAGCCCGCCGCCCGCGCTCACGCTACAGCCGCGCTCCTCGGTCTCTTGCACGATCATCTGGAAGCTACGCTCGCCGGCGCCGCGGATCAGGGCCGCGCCGGTGAACACGGCCAGGCCGCTCTGCTCGGTCGGCTCGCCCACCGCGCCAACGCGCAGCTCGCCGCGCACGCTCACCGTGGGCGTGCTGGGGTTGCGCTGGATCAATGCCACCATGCCGTTTGGCAGCACGTGGCGCGTGGCGCCGGCGATCCCGCTCTGCTGGTTGCTCATAGCTCGCCCTCCTCGCCTGTGGGGATGAAATGGCCTACCACGCGGCGGCGCTCGGTAAGATACTGTTGGGCCACGCGGCGCACATCCTCGGCGCTCACCGCGCTCAGCTCATCCAGCAGCGTGTCTACGCGGCGGTAGCTGTCGAGCACCTCCCACATGCCCAGCTGCATGGCCTGGTTGGTCACGCTCTCGCCGCTGTAGGCCACCTGGGCGCGCACCTGCTTAAGCACCTTGGCCAGCTCGTGCGCGTCCACACCGTCCTGCTGGATGCGCGTGATCTCGCCGATCAGGGCGGCCTCCACAGCGGCGGCGGCCTTATCCTCGCCCACGGTGGCGCTCAGCTCTAGCAGGAACGGGTCGCGGCTGGGGGTGAAGCTACTCCAGGCGGAGGCGGCCAGCTCGCTCTCCACGAGGGCCTTGTAGATGCGGGCGCTGCGGTTGGTCTGCGTGCCGCCGCCCATAAAGCTGAGCGCCTTGGCGCCGCTGAGCACGGCGTCGAGCACGGCCATGGGGGCGAAGTCGGGGCTGCGACAGTCGGGGGCGAGGTAGGCGATCTGAAGATACTCGGCGGGGCCGGGGCGCCTGATCGTCACGCGGCGCTCGCCCTGCGGCTCCGGCTCGACGGCGCGCAGCTGCGGCAGCGCGGGGCCGCGCGGCAGCTCGGCGAAGAGCCCTTCTACCTGCTTCAGCAGCGCGTCGGTGCGGAAATCCCCAACGAGCACGAGCACGGCGTTATTCGGCATGTAGAAGGTCTGATAGTAGGCATAAAGCTCGTCGCGGGTCATGGCGAGCAGGTCGCTTTTGTAGCCGATCACGGGGTGGTGGTAGGGATGCGCCGTGAACGCACTCGCCTTGACGGCCTCGTCGAGCCAGGTCTCGGGGTAGTTGGCGTAGCCCTCGAGCTCGGAGATAATCACCGTGCGCTCGCTGTCGACCTCGGCGGGCTCGAAGATCGTATTGATCATGCGATCGGCCTCGATTTTCAGGCCGAGCTCGATCCGGTCGGCGGGCAGCGTCTCGTAGTAGGCGGTGTAATCCACCCAGGTAAAGCCGTTGAAGGTGCCGCCGTTACGGGCGATCAGGCGGTCGAAATCACCCTTTGGGATGCTTGGCGTGCCCTTGAAGAGCATATGCTCAACCCAGTGGGAGATGCCGGTCTGGCCGCTCGGCTCGTTGCGGCTGCCCACGCGGTACCAGATCCAGCTGGTGGCCACGGGCGCGCTGTGAACCTCGCGGGTAAGCACGAGCATGCCATTGGGCAGGGTGTGGGCCTCTGTAGGTGCAGACATTTTTACTCCTTCGGAGCAGGGGACGGTGGACAGGGGACAGGGGACAGGGGAGTGCCTCGCGCCCGGCTATCGGCTATCGGCTATCGGCTATTTCACGTGCCGCACGCGCTCCGCGAACTGGCTCACGAGGCGCACCACGGCGCGGGGGGCCTCGCGCTGGGGGAGGTGGCCGCAGCCTTTGAGCACGCGGATCTGGGCGCCGGGCAGGTTGTCGCGGAAGAACTCGAACGAGCCTGGTGGCAGAAATGTGTCGCGCTCGCCCCAGATCAGGGTGGTGGGCACGCTGATGCGGCGTAGGTCGGCGGGGGCGAAAAAGCCAGAGGCCGTGATGTCATCAAGATCGGCGGCCTCCACAGAGGCGCGCACAAACTCGCGCACGCTCTCGCGCAGGAAGAGCGCCTGAAAGCTGTGCTGTGCGAGATAGAGCGGCAGCGGCACGCGCCCGAACATCTGGCGGTAGATGGCGCGCACGGCGCGCAGGTCGGGCACGGCCACCGTGTTTACGAAGGGCTCCCACGAGGCGCGACCCTCCAGCAGGGCGCCACCGGGGTCGAGCAGCACGATGCCGCGTGTGAGCTCGGGCGCCTCCAGGGCGAGGCGCGCTGCGACCCAGCCGCCCATCGAGTTGCCCACCAGGATGGCAGGGCGACCGACAACCTCGCGCAGCATGGCGGCGACCACGGCGGTTTGCTCGGCGATGCTGGCAAAGCGCTTGCCCGCCGGGCTGCCACTCTGGCCGAAGCCCGGTAAATCTAGCGCGTACACAGGCCCAATGCGGGCCATGCCGCCGATGGTGAAGGCCCAGGTGAGGGCGCTGTCGGCGATGCCGTGGATCAGCACCACGGGCGTGGCAGGATCGCTGCCGGGCCGCCCAACGCGTTGGTAGTAATGCGTGAGCACAGCGGCCAGGCGGCGCTCCTCGCTTGTGGCGCCAGCGCGCAGAAGCACACGGCGCGTGAGGCCGAGGGCGATTGGGATTACCACGCGTGAGAGCGGCGTGCCAAGCTCAAGCCGTCGCCGCAGCTCATTCTCCACACCAAGGGGCCATAGCTTGCGGATCACGGGCAGCATTCCTCTGCGACGATCGTCCACCGTCCACCGTCCACCGTCCACCGTCCACCGTCCACTCAGCAAGGGAGTGACCATGCTTGCGCTGCTCAGCACGGTTCTGGTTGGCCTGGTGGCGCTGGAACATGTCTACATTTTGTATTTGGAGATGTTCGCCTGGACCACGCCGCCCACCCGGCGGGTCTTCGGCACGACACCCGAGTTTGCCCAGGCGTCCAGATCGCTGGCTGCCAACCAGGGCCTGTATAATGGCTTCCTGGCGGCGGGGCTGTTCTGGGGCCTTCTGCATCCCGACCCGCAGGTGGGCCTGCAAATCCAGATCTTCTTCCTCGCGTGTGTGCTCGTCGCGGCCATCTACGGCGGCCTGACGGTCAAACGGTCGATCTTAATCGTGCAGGGCGGACCTGCGCTGCTCGCGCTGCTCGTGGTGCTGTTGCGCGTTGCGTTGTAGGTACCCCCTTACCTTCCCGGAAGCTACTATGAAGCTTGGTGCAGTTTTTCCACAGCTTGAGAGCGGGTCCGACCCGCTCGCCATCCGCGACTACGCGCAGGCCGTCGAGGCGCTTGGCTACAGCCACATCGTCGCCTACGACCATGTGCTCGGCGCCGAGATCAGCACGCGGCCCAACTGGAGCGG
>JAYUYB010000795.1:0-2728 GCA_043752655.1 Chloroflexota bacterium | reverse complement strand
AGCTTCCACGACGCCTATCTCGTGGAGAGCTATCGCACTGCGCAGTCGGCGCCACGGCAGCGCACGGTCTGCTATCTTGGCAACATCCGCAAGATCGGCAGCGAGTACCCAACCATCGAGCGCGAGATCTTCCTGCTGCGCGCCGAGCGCATCTTAGATTCGGTGAGCGAGCTGAAACCCACCAATCGCGCGGAGGCGATGGTGGCCCTGCGCCAGAAGGTACCGCCGCTGAACCGCGAGGAGGTGCTCTGGGCCTTCACCGAGAATCTGCGCTGGTATCGCCTGTGGTGGGAGCAGCACGGCGGCGGGCTTAGCGACGACGAGCTGCTAGCGGTTGTGCAGCTGGCCCGCGGCAGGGTCGGGCCGGTCTAGACGCACAGGCAGGCGCGGGCTATACTGTACCTTGCTATGGAACGCGGTACGATTCTGCTCGTCGACGATAACTCGCAGATCCTTTCCATCACGAGCAATCTGCTGCGGCCGCTCGGCTATATAATCGTGTCCGCCACAGATGGCCTGGCCGCCCTCGCGCTCGCCATCGATCACCCCCCGGACCTGGTGCTGCTCGATGTGATGATGCCCGGCATGGACGGCTTCGCCGTCTGTCGGCAGATGCGCGCCCACCCGCTGCTGGCCCACGTGCCGATCATCCTTGTCACCGCCCTAGACGACCGCGAGTCGCGGGTGCGCGGCTTCGAGGCCGGCGCCGACGAGTTTGTCTCCAAGCCCTTCGACTACGTGGAGCTGCGCGCCCGCGTCTCGACGATTCTGCGCCTCAATCGCTACCGGCGCCTGCTCGATGAACAGGCCCGCACTGCGGCCGAGCGCGCCCGCTTCGTCTGGGCGGTCGAGCAGTCCGCCGATGGCATTCTGATCCTTGGCCCTAACGACGAGCCCCGCTACGCCAACCCGCGCGCCCGCCTGCTGCTGGGGCTCCCCCCCGACGCCCCGCTCGATGCGCCATTCCTGGCACTTGCAATGCGCGCCTACGTGCCCACTCCCCCCGAAGCCTGGGAGGGCTGGCCTGGCGATCTCGCCACCGCCGCCTCGCAGCATGAGCTTGTACGCTTCCTGGTGCGGGCCGAGCGCCGTGCTACGCCCGAGACATGGCTACGTGTCGAGCTGCTGCCGCCCTCGCTCGGCGACGACGCCCGCGTGCTATGCCTGCGCGATGTCACCGAGCAGATCAGCACCCAGCGCGAGATGTGGACTTTCCATGCCATGATCGGCCACAAGCTGCGCACGCCGCTCGTCGGCATCCTTGGCGGGCTCAATATTCTCGCCGGCGGTGCTAGCACCATGGACCGCGACAGCATTGCGCGGATCGCTGGTGTTGCGCTAGACGCGGCCCGCCGTCTGCGAGCTGAGATCGAAGATATTCTGCACTACCTGCGCCCCCCCGCCGACCCCTACGACGGCGCAAGCCCAAGCGTGGCCGAGGTTGCCACCTACGCCGCACAGATCGCCGCCGACCTTGGCGTCGCGGCGCTTACCGTTTGGCACGACCCTGCGCTCGCCAAGCGGCAGCTCGGGCTCAACCGCCACGGGATCGAGGTGGTGCTGCGCGAGATCCTGGAGAACAGCCTGAAGTTTCACCCGCAGCGCACGCCAAGCGTCGAGATTGCGCTGATAGAAGCTGGACAGGGCGATATTGCGCTCTCTGTGCGCGACGACGGCCCCGGCCTGCTGCCCAAGCAGCTGGCGCTGGTCTGGCGGCCCTACTATCAGGGCGAGCCCAGCTTCACCGGCCAGGTAGAGGGCATGGGCCTTGGGCTTGCCCTCGTCGCCCGTATCGTCCATACCGTCGGCGGGCGCTGCGAGATCGCTAACCGCACCGGCGGCCAGGGCGCCGTCGTAACACTCACCCTGCCGCTGACGGAACCCTAGGCGCCGCACCGCTGCAATGCGCCGCTCGGCTATCGGCTATCGGCTATTTCACCTCAGAGGCTGTGGATGCGTGACACTCCGATTGTTCCCGAGGGCGCGCTGGCGCCGCACGAGCCCGCCGCCGCAGGCGCGAGCCTGCGCCAGACGCTTGTCGCCGCCTACGGCGCGGTCTGCGCCATCTCCGGCTGCGCTGTGGTGGAAACGCTTGCGGTGACGCTGATCGACCCGGCCCTGCCGCTGGCGCCCAGCAACGCCCTGGTGCTGCGGGCGGATATTGGGCTGCTCTTTGGGGCCGGGCTGCTCGCCATCGATGCGGTGAGCCGCACGGTGAGCCTGGCCCCTAGCCTCGCCACAAGCGAGTATGTGAGCCTGATCGACCGTAAGCTGCGCCAGCCCGAGCGCGTGGCGCTGCGCCCCAGCCGCCGGGCGCTCAACGAGCATCACCGACGCTTCGCCGCCCAGCACGGGCTGCCCTTCCGGCAGTCGGCGCCCCTTGTGCCTCCCCAGACCCCGACGGCGCCTGAGTCTGCGCCTGCACCCGCACCCGCGCCCATGCTGGCGTGCCCAGCCACGGGCCTGGTGCTCCAGGTGAAGAGCCTGGTAAACAGCGTGGCCTACAGCCCCGACGGCACGCTGCTCGCCACGGGCTCCTGGGATGGTGTCACGCGGCTCTGGCGGCCCGCCGACGGCGCCCTGGTGCAGATCCTCACCAGCGATCTCGGCGAGGTGAACTGCGTATGCTTCAGCCCCGATGGGCGCCTGGTAGCGGCGGCGGGGCGCAACCACTCAGTGCAGCTCTGGCGCGTCGCCGACGGCGCGCCGCTCTTCGCCCTGGGCGGCC
>JAYUYB010000794.1:0-6865 GCA_043752655.1 Chloroflexota bacterium | reverse complement strand
CGCGGCAGCAGCCCGTGCTCGTCGAATGGCAGCTCGTCGTAGCGAAAGCCGTAGTCGCGCAGCATAAAGTCCGACTGGTAGAGCCTGAGCGCGCGGGTCGGATCTTCCGCGGGTGCGTCGGCAAACGGCGAGCGCTCAATCGGGTGGAAGGCCGAGAAGTAGGCCCGCCACAAACCCAGCTCACGATGGGCGCGCTCCACGGTCTCCAGCAGCTCGCGGTCGCTCTCACCAACCGCGCCAACCACAAATTGTGTGGTCAGGCTGCGCGCCGCGTGCCGACCTTCCTTGCGCGCCTGTCGGATCAGATCGCTGGCCCAGACCATGCGGCCCCACATGCTCGTGGCGAACTCCTTCTCTGGCGCGAGGTCGTTCAAGCGCGCCTGATTGGGCGCCTCCAAATTGAGCGAGACCCGGTCGGCCAGCTCGACCGCGCGCTCGATGTAGTCGTACGATGCGCCGGGGATGAGCTTGAGATGGATGTAGCCCGTGTAGCCCTCCTTCAGCCGCAGCCGCTCCACGGTGCCGAGCATCTTTTCCATCGTGGTGTCGGCGTCGGGCACGATCCCGGAGGAAAGGAAGAGGCCATCGACGCGCTTCTGCTCACGCAAGGTGATGAAGGTCGTCGCCAGCTCGTCGGGCTTGAAGGTGGTGCGTTTGCGCTTGATCGCGCAGGATGTAAAGCAGTATTTACAGGCGAACCGGCATGCGTTCGTCTGTAGCACCTTGAAAAGCCGCGTGGTGCCACCGCCCTGGCGCTGCGCGTCGTAGAGAAAGCCGGTGGCGTGACGAATCCCCGCGCTGATGCTGGCTGTGGTCGGCACGTCGGCCAGCTCATCGCCCGCTTCATCGCCCAGGATCGCCAGCTTCTGCTGGACGTCCGGCTCGATCTGCACTAGCCCCATGCTGCCCTCCTTGCGCACGTCTGTGCGGCAAGTATAGCACGGGTGTTGAGCTTCCGGGAAGGCCTCCCGCAGGTCGAGCGGTTACGTGACAAGACCCTTCCCAGAAGCGTTCCCCGTCAAGCACCTGAGTGCGCGGTGGGGCACACACGGACGGTGGCGGCGTGGGCAGCGCTGGTGGTATACCTGGGTGGGGCGCGCTGCCCCGCCAAGCCCACCCGGAGCACCGCTGTGACGCCACCCCTACGCCGCCCACTCGCCCTGCTCACCGCCGCTGTGGCGCTGGGCCTCTGCGCCGATCTGCTCTTCAACGGGGGCACGCCCGGCCTCTCGCTGCCGCTCTTCGTCGCCCTGCTGCTGGCCACGCTCGCGGGGCTGGCGCGCGCCGAGGGCCTGCCGCCCACGCCGACCAACCGCTGGCTCGGCGCCGCCGCCCTGCTCTTCGCCGCGCTGGTGGCCGTGCGCGCCGCGCCCCTGCTGATCGTTCTCAACACGCTCGCGGCCCTGACACTGCTCCTACTGCACGCCGCGCTCTACCGCGCCGCCCCGCTCACGGCGCTAGCTAGCTGGCGCGTTGGCCTCGGCGCCGCCCTCGCAGGCGTGCAGGCGAGCTTTGCGCCCGCACCCTTGGCCATTCAGCAGACGTTGCGCCTGGGCGCTGTAGGCAAGCACGGCGGGGCTTTGCTCATAGTCGGCCGGGGCCTTGCTCTCGCCACACCGGTGCTGCTTGTCTTCACCGGGCTGCTGGCCATGGCCGACAGCGTCTTCGCCAGCTATGTGGGAGACATGCTCAGCCTGCGTCTGCCCTTCGATCTGGGGCGCCTCGGCGGCCATGTTGTGCTCACTGCGACGGTGGGCTGGGCTGTGGCGGGTGGCCTACTCGTGGCCCTGCGCGAGCACGAGGCGGGCGCGCTGCTCGGACCAGCTGTGCGCGAGCTGCCCGCCGAGGGCGAGACGCAGCGCCTGCGCCCTGCGGCCAGCCTGCGCATCCTGGGCTGGGGCGAGTCTGTAACGGTGCTGGCCCTGGTGAATCTGCTCTTCGGCAGCTTCATGCTCATCCAGGGTGCCTATTTGTTTGGCGGGCGCGACACGCTGGAGCGGAGCGGGCTGAGCTTCGCCGAGTACGCCCGACGGGGCTTCTTCGAGCTGGTGACGGTGGCGTGCCTAACAATCGGGCTGCTCTGGGCGCTCGCCCTGGTGACGCAGCGCAATGACGCCCGCCAGCGGCGGCTCTTCAACCTGGCCAGCGTTGCAATGGTGCTCCTGATACTCGGCATGCTCGCCTCGGCCGCCCTGCGCATGTGGCTCTACGAGCAGGCGTTTGGCTTCACGCTGCTGCGGCTGCTTACCCACAGCTTTATGGGCTGGCTGGCGAGCATCCTGCTGCTCTTTGTGGTGGCGCTGCTGCGCGATAGGCTGCGGCTCTTCAGCATGGGGCTGCCCGCTGCCGCCGCTGCATTCATTCTCGCCCTAAACCTGCTGAACCCCGACGCGCTGATCGTGCGCGAGAACCTTGCGCGCTACCAGGCCACCGGCGACCTGGACACCTACTATCTCGCCACGCTCTCGCCCGACGCAGCCCCGACCCTGGCGGCGGCGCTGCCTCAGCTTGGCCCCGCGCGCGCGCCGCTGGAGGCGCATCTGCTAGAGCAGAGCGCTGAGCTCGCCACAATGGCGACGCACGACGGCTGGCCAGGCTGGAACCTGGGCAGGGCGAGGGCGGAGGCACTGACAAGGTGATAATGAGACCGGGAGACCGGAGACAGGGAGAATCGCTTCGCTGCGCTTGCTCGGGAGACAAGGAGACAAGGAGCGCCTGACGGCATGCAGGGGCGGTCACCTTGTCTCCTTGTCTCCTTGTCTCCTTGTCTCCTTGTCTCCTTGTCTCCTGCGCATTATCGGCTACCATGGCGGCAGGAGACTCACACCATGGCCCAGAGTGCTACTGTCCACACGTTCGCCATCGAGCTCGCCGACATCGACCGGGGCGCCTACGAGACGCTAGAGCTGCGGGTGGCCCGGCAGCCCTCAGAGACGGCAGACTACCTGCTTACCCGCGTGCTGGCCTACTGCCTGGAGTACACCGAGGGCATCGCCTTCACGCAGGGCATCGCTGCGGGCGCGGAGCCAGCGGTGTGGGTGCGCGATCCCACCGGCCAGATCACGGCCTGGATCGAGGTGGGGCTGCCCGACGCGGATCGGCTGCACCGGGGCAGCAAGCTCGCGGGGCGCGCCGCCGTCTACACGCACCGCGACGCCAACCAGCTCCTGACACAGCTGGCGGGCAAGAAGATCCACCGCGCCGAGGCGATCCCGATCTACGCGCTGGATCGCCGCTTTATGGCCGCCTTCGCGGAGCGCCTGGATCGCCGCAACGTGCTGACGCTCTCCGTCACCGAGCGGCAGCTGTTCCTGGAGGTGGCGGGCGAGACGCTGAACTGCACGCTTGTGGAGCACCGGCTGGCGTGATCCTATTTTGGGTTGCGGATTTTGGATTGCCGCGATGCCCGCTCGGCTATCGGCTATTCCGCTGGCAGAGCGCCGCGCCAGAAGTGAAGACTCTCGATGTGCGGCACCAGTTCAGCCACCTGCTTCTGCTGGTTGCTGCGCCGGAAGAGCGCGTGCTGGGTGCGGTGGCACTCGGCGGCGGCCGTCTTCGCCGCAAGCCATGGCGTTATGTCGAGCACAAGGTCAGCGGGGTCGTCGCGGTTCATGGCCCACTGGTACGTGGAATCAGCGTACCAGGCGCCCCAGGTGGCGAGGGTGTGCGGCCGGGAGAGCGATGCGAGGGCCAGCTGGGTTGCTCTGTGGGTGTAGATATGCTGGGGGTGGCCGTACTCGCCGTTCGAGCCGTGGGTGAGCACAACCTCGGGCCGAAGCTGCTCTAGCTGCGCGCGGATCGCGGCGGCGAACAGCTCCAGGGGCGCGTCGATGTGATGCACCGTACCGCTGATCCCCTCCATGCGCGGGTCGACAAACGGCAGGAAGCGCGTCTCTACGACGCCCAGGGCCGCGCAGGCAGCCCGCACCTCGGCCTCACGCACGGCCCCGAGCGTCTCGGGGGTGGCGAGAGCTGGCTCCCCAACCTCCCCGCCTTCGCCGCGAGTCGTCATGAGCACATAAACGGTGTGGCCCTCGGCCGCGTACTTCGCCAGCGTCCCGCCGATAAACATCGTTTCGTCGTCGGGGTGGGCCGCAATCGCAAGCATGCTCGCCATAAAAACCCTCAAACAAGGGGACAGAGGACAGGGGACAAGGCCGCCGCAGAAGCACCGTCCACCGTCCACCGTCCACCCTACGTCCAGCCGGCGGCGGGGCGCGGGGTGCCGGGGAGGGGCTCGGCGGCGATAACGGGCAAGGCGGGGCCGCTATAGTGGAGGCGGCCGTCGCGCCACTCGGCGAGGCTCACGGCGGTGAGCCAGGCGGCCATAGTGGCGACGCGGCGCAGGGCGGTGCTGTCGGCGAGGGGTGCGAGGCTTTGGAGCACAGCGGCGATGGTGGCGCGGTCGGCGCCATCGCGGGCGCGCAGGGTAGCCAGCACCGAGCGCATCGGCTCGCGGTAGAACATCAGGCGGCGCAGGTGCTTACTCTGCTCGATGCGGTTGCTACGGGCAAAGGCTTTGCCGAAGGCGGTGAGGGCGAGCTCGTCGCCTTCGCCCTGCATGACTAGGCCGAGGATGCGCGCGGCCTGGGTGTAGTAGTTCGCCTGCCGCGTTACCTTCATGCCAATAAACTCGGCGATCTCGTCGGTGGTTCGGCGACCGCGCAGCACAGCCTCAGGCACCCTGGCCACATCCCACAGCACATCGGCCTGAGGAATATCGACCGTCTCGAGCGTCATCGCCGGCTCCTCTTCCCGTCTGTCCGGTTTCAAACATACGTGCTAGCCATACTATAGCGCATAAGCACGCGGAGATCAAGGGGCGAGCGGATCGCGTGCCGAGCATTTTATCCACAGATGACACCGATTTCCGGCCTATTCTCGTCTACTGTAGATCGATCTGCACCAGACTTGTGCCGTGGGGGATCTGCATGCGAGTAGCGCCGTCGGGGCCGGGGCCAAGGAAACCCATGCGCGTGGCCATCTGCTCGCCCTGATTGCCAACGATCTTGCGCACGGCCTCGGCGATGGTCACCGGATCGGTGATCACGCTGGCCGTGGCGGGGCGTAGCTCGCCGCGCAGGCGTAGCGCCACTGGGTAGCCGCCCACAAAGTTCTTGGCCCAGCCGGCATGCGAGAAGACCAGCAGCCGGTTACCGTCCTGCATGTAGCCCACGGGGATGCTGTAGCGCTTGCCACTCTTGCGCCCCTCGTAGACGAGCAGCATAAGCGAGCCACTGAGCAGCCCGTGGAGCGGGGAGCGCAGCAGAAACGTCATCGCCGGGTTGACCACGCCGTAGGCCCAAGGCGGCAGGGGCGGCGTCATCGCTTCGGCCACGGGCAGCGGGCCAGGCTCCTGAGACGGGATCATCGCTTTCTCCTTGGTATGTCTCTCCTCAACAGAAGCGGTATACCAAAGCTCGCGCCAGGGCAGTCGCTCGGGTTTGAACCACGAGGCCCACGAAGCTGAGGGCCGTATCCGACCCGGCCTGCGTGAACTTCGTGGGCCTCGTATGTAGCTGTGGCGGGCTGCTGCCGAACTGGGCTAACGGCCCGGCACGCGCGGGGGGCGCCGCGAGATATTGGGCTCCTTGAATGTGGGGGGCTTGGTGGGCTGGGAGCCGGGCTTTCCGGGGCGGGTGGGGGCGGGTTTGGGCTTCTTACTCATTGATTCCTCCTTGCAGCGTGCGGCGTGGGCCGCCTTTGGGTCGCGACAGCAGATGATGCGCGTCACGTCCTCGGCTACGGCTGCTCAGGTAAAACAGAGCGACCGTGGGCGAGTGCGTCGCCCACGGCCGTGATCATCGCTGGGGAAGGGGAGCTACCTGTGCGACACCTCGGCTGAGGGCGTGATCCGGTTCTGGCGCTGGGCGCGGCTGGCGCGCGGGCGCAGGACCAGGATCATGTCGCGCAGATCAACCATTGGCGGGTGGCTCCCTAAGCTACTGTCGTTACAACAAGGGTAGCATGTGAGGCGGCCCTGTGTCAAGCGGCGCACTCGGACTTTAGGCCGATTTCGCTTGACGTTCCGTGGCCACTCGCATATACTTTTGCCTATCGACCCCAACGATGTGAAATAGTCGATAGCCGATAGCCGATCAGGCATTGCATCGCGCTGGAATGCGAGAGGCGCTATGAGTCGGCGTTCGGTGCTGATGGAGGCACTCGGGTCAACCCCGCGTGATCTCGCGCGCACGCTGCGGCGCGTCGGGCCAGAGCAGGCTCTGGCGCGGCCCGACCCACGCGGCTGGTGCATCGCCGATGTGGTGGCCCACCTTGCCGACGTTGAGGCGCGCTATCTGGAGCGGCTACACCGCGTGGTGGCTGAAGCGAGCCCGACGGTGGCAGAGCTGCGCCCCAACCCAAGCGCCCACGAGCTAGAGCGCCCGCTCGCAGAGCTACTGGCCGCCTTCGTGGCGCGCCGTGAGGCCATGTTGGCCTTCCTAGCAAGCCTGGAGCAGCACCAGTGGGGCCGTCGCCTCGTCCACGAGATAAGCGGGCCAACCCGCCTGCGCGATCAGGTGCAGGCCCTGGTCGGCCACGACAATGAGCATCTCGCCCAGATAGCCACGCTCAGAGAGCTGCTAGAATCATAAAGGCAAGCAATGTCCAGAGACTTCGCGGCCCTCTTTCGCAGCGGCGCGCCGGTGATCCTCGATGGCGGTATGGGCACCATACTGATGGAGGTGGGCCTGCTGTTTGGCGACCCACCAGAGCAGTGGAACGTCGACCCTGCCAGGGCCGGGCTGGTGTCCGCCATCCATCGCGGCTATGTGGAGGCGGGCGCCCAGGTGATCCTGACCAATAGCTTTGGCGGCAGCCCGTTTCGCCTGAAGCTGCATAACCTCCAGGGCCAGATCTTTGA
>JAYUYB010000793.1:0-2731 GCA_043752655.1 Chloroflexota bacterium | reverse complement strand
ACTCGGCAGCCACCAGGTCGGCGCCGCCGTCGCTGGAGCCATTATCGACGACGATCACATCGAACGCCGCGCCGGTCTGGGCCATGAGGGCGGCGAGGCAGCGGGCGAGGAAGCGGGCGCCGTTGTGGGCGGGGATGATCACACTGGCCTTCAACGCGGCTCCTCCCCTGGCGCGAGGGCGGCGGCAAGCTCGCGCAGCTCTACAAGCGCCTCGGCCATCGTGGTCTGGGCATCGTCGACATCGCCGAGCTGGCGCGCAAGCTCCTCTAGGCGCTGGGCCACCTGCTCGACGCGCTTCTGGGCGAGGGCGAGGGCCTGGCGCTGCTGGCTGCCGGAGGCGTTGATGTGGAGCGACAGCTCGGAGTGGCGGCGGTCGTCGTTGGCGGCGAGGGCCTGCACGGCGTGGACGAGCGCGGCGTTGAAGGTGTTCTGC
This sequence comes from Chloroflexota bacterium, assembly GCA_043752655.1. Taxonomy (GTDB): domain Bacteria; phylum Chloroflexota; class Chloroflexia; order Chloroflexales; family Chloroflexaceae; genus OHK40. The sequence goes on along the minus strand of JAYUYB010000793.1, from coordinate 2,298 downwards.
TGCTCCACAATGCCCTGCACGTACCACTTCGCCAGGCTATTGGCCAGCTCTTTGGCCTGGCCCACAACCGGCACGCCGGAGGTGAGTGGCTGCGGCTGGAGCTTCCAGAGCTCGTCGAGGCGGGCGACGGCCTCGTTTCGTGTTGCATCATCCATGCTGACTACTCCTGATGGGCGTGCTGCCCCTCCCCCTGCCCCCTCCCCGCTAGCGGGGAGGGGGTGAATGGTTTCATAGAGAGACTGCGTCTCCCCCTGGCCCGCGCTGCCGAGAACGGAGCCAGGTTTCTGGTAGGACTGCGTCTCTCCCTGGCCCTCGCTGCCGAGGGCGGAGCTAGGTTTCTTGTAGGACTGCGTCTCGCCCTCGCTCAGGCTGGCCAGCCAGCGGCGGATGGGGGCGGCGACCTGCTGCCAGCTGTAGGTGGCGGCGAGGGTGTGGGCGTTGGCGGCGGCGGCCTGGCGCTCGGCGGTGTCCTCAAGCAGCGCGATGATCGCCTGTGCTGTAGCGGCCACGTCGCCGGGTGGCACCACGCGCCCAAGGCTGTGGCGGGCCACGAGCTCGGCGGCGGCGTCGCCTGCGCTCACCAGGCTGGCCCGGCCAGCCCAGAGGTGGTCGAGGAAGCGCGAGCGCACGGCGGCGTAGGCGCTCTCTAGCCCTGGGCGCCCGAGGCTCAGCAGCAGGTCGGCCTCCAGCAGAAAGGCGCCGCGCTGCGCGTAGGGCACCCAGTCGTCGTAGAACTGCACAGGCCCAGCGAGCAGCCCCAGCTCGGCGGCGAGGGCGCGGGCGGTGGCGGGCATCTGCATCGGCACGGCCCCACCAGGGTGGCGCCCGGCGAGGAAGACGAGCCGGGCAGCGGGCACGCTCGCGAGCACCACCGGCATGGCGTGGATCAGCGTCAGCGGGTCCATCCAATCCCAGAGGCCGCCGGTCCAGAGCAGCAGCATTGTGGCGGCGTCGAGGCCGGGGCGGACGTTGCGCAGGGTCGGGAAATCGGCGGCGGGCGGGTCGCTTGGCAGCCCGAAGGATACCACATCTATCAGGCCGCGCAGCAGCGGGTCGGCGTCGGCGCGCGCGGGCGACACGCGGCCAAGGGCGAGCAGGCCACCGATGTAGAGGTCGCGCTGGCGCTCGGTGGCGCAGATGAAGGCGTCGCCAGCCTGGAGCTGGGCGCGCAGCAGGGCGGCGTCGCTGGCGGCCTGCGCGGCACGGCGCTCGGGCGGGGCGGCGCGGAACAGCTCAAGGTTCTCCAGGGGCGTCGGGTCGTAGAGGTCGAGCATCAGCGGGACGGGCAGCGCGGCCAGCTCGGGATGATTGGCGAGCAGGTGGCCGTTGGCGAGCACGGCGTCGGCCCTGGCGGTGAGGGCGGCGAGGCTGGCCGTGTCGCCGGGGGTGTAGGCGGCGCAGGCGAAGTCTGGCGCGGCGATGTCGATGGGCGCGGGGGCGGCGAGGGTCACGGCGACATCGGCGCTGAGGGCGCGGGCGAGCTCCCAGGCGCGGATGCCGGTGCCGGCCATGCGTGTACCCACTGTGTCGTGGCTGAGAATTAATAGGCGTAAGGGGCTTGTCATCTGATGTTGTCCGCAGATTACGCAGATGACGCAGATTTCCGCCCACGGTGCGGGCCGGAAAATGGGCCGAAAATCTGCGTCATCTGCGGACGCTTACCTGTGCTGCTCGGCCTGAGATGCGAGCACACGCTTAATCACCGCTTCCATGCGCTCCACAAACTGATCGAGGGTGAAGCGCTCGGCGTGGCGGGCATGGGCGGCGGCGCCAAGCTGGGCGACGAGGGCGGGCTCGCGCAGCAGCCGCTCCAGCTGGGCGGCGAGGGCGGCGTGATCCTCGGCGGGGAAGAGCAGCGCGTCGCGGCCGTGGGTGAGCGCCTCGGGGATGCCGCCCACGGCGCTCGCCACAATCGCCTTGCCTGCGGCCATGGCCTCCAGGAGCGCCACGGGCAGCACTTCGTCACGCGAGGGGAGGATGAGCACGTCGGCGGCGAGCAGGCGCGCCAGCGCCTCGGCGTGGGGCAGGGCGCCGAGCAGGTGCGCGCCGGGCGTGGCAGCGGCCAGCGGGGCGATGCGCTCGTAGAAAGGCCAGTCGATCACGCCGCCGATCAGCTGCACCTCCAGCCGACCGCGCAGCTCGTCGGGCAGCAGCGCCATGGCCCGCAGCAGCGTATCCTGGCCCTTGCGCGGCTCCACGCTGCCCAGCAGCACCGCGCGTAGCCGCTCGTCGCGGGGATGGCGCGGGTCACGCGTACCCTCGGGCCGACGCACACCGTAGGGCACGGGAGCCGGGGCG
>JAYUYB010000792.1:0-6879 GCA_043752655.1 Chloroflexota bacterium | reverse complement strand
CATCGCGACCTGATCGCCCACCTGCTGATGTGGGAGATCGGTAAGCCCCTCAAGCTCGCCCAGGATGATGTCGACCGCTGTATCTCTGGCGTCGCCTGGTACCTCGACCAGATCGAGAGCATGATGGCCGGCCGCCCCCCCCTCGGCCTGATCTCCAACATCGCCTCCTGGAACTATCCCTACTCTGTGCTGATGCACGCCGTGCTGGTGCAGCTGCTCGCCGGCAACGCGGTGATCGCGAAAACCCCCACCGACGGCGGTATGTTCTCGCTCGTACTCGGCTTCGCCCTCGCCCGCCGCTGCGGCCTGCCTGTCTCGCTCGTCTCTGGCTCTGGTGGCGCCCTCTCCGATGCCCTCGTCCGTAACCCCGATGTGGCCTGCCTCGCCTTTGTGGGCGGTAAGTCCAATGGGCGCGATATTGCTGCCAGTCTCTACGACCGCGATAAGCGCTATATGCTCGAGATGGAGGGCGTGAACTGCTACGGGATCTGGGATTACTCCGATTGGCCAGCCCTCGCCGCCCAGCTCAAGAAGGGCTTCGCCTACGGCAAGCAGCGCTGCACCGCCTATATCCGCCTCGTGGTGCAGCGTAGCCTCTTCCCTAAGTTTCTCGACGCCTACCTCCCCGCCGTGAAGGCGATCAAGGTTGGTAACCCGTTCCTCGTGGATGCCCCCGGCGACACCCTGCCCGACCTCGACTTCGGCCCGCTGATCACGAGCCGTAAGGTGGAGGAGCTGCGTGTGCTCTACTCCGAGGCCATTGGCCTCGGTGCTGTTAGCCTCTATGAGGGCGAGCTCGACAACGCGCGCTTCCTTGATGGCCAGGATAATTCGGCCTACCTCGCGCCGATGACGCTGCTCAATGTGCCCCGCAGCGCCCGCCTCCATCACAACGAGCCCTTCGGCCCCCTCGATACGATCGTCGTGGTGGATCGGATCGAGGAGCTGGTCAGCGAGATGAATATCTCGAATGGCAACCTTGTCTCCTCAATCGCCACCGACGACCCGCAGGTCGCGCGCATGGTCGCAGGCGAGCTGCGCTCGTTCAAGGTTGGCACCAATAATGTTCGCTCCCGTGGCGACCGCGAGGAGGTCTTCGGCGGCATGGGCGCCTCCTGGAAGGGCTGCTTCGTAGGCGGCAAGTACCTCGTGCAGTCTGTCACCCGTGGCCCCGAGGGTGAGCGGCTCTACGGTACTTTCCCCGACTATACGCTGCTCCCTGAGACGCGATGAGAAGGAGACAAGGAGACAAGGAGACACCCCTCGTACTCCGCTAGGCGCTCCTTGTCTCCCCCTCTCCCCCTCTCCCCCGCTCCCCTCTCCTCCCCTCTTCCGGTCACCTAGTCACCCGCGTCCGCCCCTGGATCGTCGCCGCCGCCAGGTACCAGTGCTCGCGCAGCTCCAGGGGCCAGCTCATAAACTGGCTGCCGAGATCCCTAAGCGTGTCTGCGTCGCCGATCCAGGCCAGGGCCTCGATCGCCTTGCGCCGCAGGTAGAGCGGGCTGCCGTCGTCGTCGCTGCCGCGCAGCTTCACCTCGAAGGCGCCCAGCGCAAGCTTGCGTATAGGGCGCCAGGTGGCAATATCCTGGATCATCTCTTTGAGCGTCGGCCCAGGGCGCCCGTCCGGCAGGTCGAGCTGCCGGTCGGGGATGCCCATGCCCATCCAGGCCAGTGATTGCAGCGCCTTGGCCTTCACCGACTGGCTCGGGTTGGTCACGAGCAGGCCGATCAGCCAGCCCACGACCTCGGGGTCGGTGGCCCGCACCCGCCCCGCCAGGTAGGCCAGCTGCTGCGCAGCGCTGTCGGGGATGGAGCGCGCCGCGCTGAGTAGCGCCGTGGTCTCGTCGTCGACCTGCTCCGCACCGGCCGCCACGTCGCTCTCCTTGGGCGTCTGCGCTTTGCGGATCATCAGGGTGAGCAGGGGCACAATCTGGTCGGGCTCGAACAGCGTGAGCGCGTCGGCGGCGGCCCACATGGTGTCCTCCCAGTCCTCGCTGATGCGCTGCCCCGCCCGGTCCTCCGGGCTGAGGATCACGCGCAGCAGCTGGCGCGCGTCGCGCAGCTTGCGATCCTCGCGGTCGGCAAGATCGCCCAGGGCGAAGGCCGCCAGCGCCCGCTCCGGCGGCGAGGGCGACTGCCGCATCAGCTCGCGCAGCTCGTCGCGCCCGTCGGGGCCTTTGCGCGCGATGCCCATCAGGCGGTTGAGCATTTGCTCGTCGCGGATCTCCTGGAGCGGCGGGATGCGCGCCGGCGCCGCGGCCGCAAGGTCGGCCAGCGAGGCCATGTCGCCGTAGCTGGAAAGCACCAGCGGCTCGGCGAGGCCCTCCTCGCGCGGTGCAAACTCTGGGGCGGCGGCCTGGTAGATGTTGCGCAGGGCGCGGGCTGCGGCGATCCGCACATTGGTGTACTCGTAGCGCGGCCCGCTCGGCGTGGGCCGCACCTTCTCCACCAGGATGCAGCGCAGCTCGTGGCGCACTTGAGGGTAGTTCAGGCGGCCCAGGGCGCCCACGATCTGCTCGCGCCGCTCGGCCAAGGGCTCGCGCTCGCTGCGTAGCCGCAGCACGCACGCGTCGATCAGCTCGGCCCGCAGCTCGGCCGGGATGCGCGCCTCCTGCTCGCGCGGCACCGCCTCCAGACAGCGCGCCGCGATCAGGGCGTGGGTTGAGCTCCCGGCGCGCACCGCCTCCGCTAGGCGCTGGAACAGCGGCGTGGGGTCGCTCACCAGCCCCGCCAGCGCGTAGATCACGTCCTCCCACCAGCTCAGCCGCTCTGGGCTGGCACACATGGTCACGATGTCGGCCACGCGCTCGATGGCGTCTGGCTGCACCAGCAGAGCCACGGCCGCCAGGTAGGCGTGCAGCATGGGGTTCACAAAGCGTGCCCCGCTTGTGCCCACCCCAGAAAGCAGCCGGGCCTCGCGCAGCAGCGTGTACAGCTCCTCCAGGCTGTAGTCGCGCTCGCTGCGCACCCGCTGCCCCACCCGGAACAGCTCGGTCAGCGGCAGCACCTCGCGATGGGTCCAGCGGCTCTGCCACGCCAGCTCCGCCAGCGTCTCGCGCGCGGCGTCGCCCACGGTGAAGCGCGGCTCCAGGTTGGCCAGCGCCTGGTCCAAATACTCCTGCACAAGCTGGTTGCGCGTCAGCCGGGCGCTCGGGTCGCTCGCCAGCCTGTCGTACAGCAGCGCGAGCAGACTCGGGTCGCTCGCCAGGGCCAGCAGCCGATTCTCGCGGATCAGCCGGTACACCTGCGCGGCGCCCGCTTCGTCGCGCTGGCGACAGTAGCGTAGGATCTGCTGGTCGGAGAGCGTCTGGAGCACCAGCACAAGCGCTTTGGGCAGCAGCTGGCTAGGAAAGTTATCCTGGGCCGAGCTCAGCACAAAGCGCTGGTCCGGCATGCGCTCTGCCAGCGCGGCAAGCTCGCGCACCAGCTCGCGGCGGCTCTTCTCTGGCACCGCGTCCAGGCTGTCCAGCAGAAAGATGAAGCGCGGCCGCGCCTCCGTCTCCGGCGCCTGGGGCCGGAACAATTGGCTGAGCGCATCGCCCAGATAGGGCGTTACGGCGCGGGCCTGCTCGATGATCTGGCGCTCCAGCCGGTTGGCGCCCCGCTGCTGCTCGTAGCCCGCCAGCGGGATGAAGACGCCCGGCGGGCGGTTCACCTCTTTGGTTACGGCGTCGGCCAGCTCGTAGGCCAGCCGCTGGAGCAGCGTGGTCTGCCCAGAGTGGGGCGGGCCGATCAGGGCGGCAATGTTGGTCTCGCGCTCGTCTGTGGCGTCCTTGCGCCGGCCCAGGTGGCGCCGCAGCCCCAGCTTCAGCGCCCGATCCATGCTGTCGATCGCGCCCGAGCTGGCGGGGGCATCCTCCGGGCGAAAGCGCAGCAGGTTCCAGTCCTGGCCGGGCGCCACGGCGAGCACGCCCACGTCGATAAAGTCTGGCCCGGCCCAGCGCGCAAAGCTGCGGTCGCGCAGCACGGCCTCCACATACTCAAGCTGGGCGTTGGGGCTAAAAAGCCGCCCCTCAGCGTTGCGCATATAGAGCACCGGCGTGGTCCAGCCCACTTGGTCTGGCTGAAACACATGGCGGCGCGCGGCGCTCACCGCCACGTCGATCACGCCATCGCGCAGCAGGTGCTCGCTCAGGTGGAAGGTGAAGGCGCGCGCCAGTGTGATCTCCACCAGGCGCTGCATGGCGAGCACGGCAGGCACGCCGCCCACCGTCACCAGGCGCGCCGCCAGGCTGTTGATCGTGCCGCTCACGGCGCTGTTGCAGGCCACCAGCACCACCAGGGCCGGGCGGTGGCTCTCGGGCAGCTGCTTGAGCGTGCCGATCAGCTCGTCGCCGTCGTACAGCTGCGTCGCGCCGGTCACGGGGTGCTCCAGCACCAGGCGCGTGCCAAGCTCCTCGCTGTGCAGGGCGTGGCCGTAGTAGAGCAGCACATCGTAGCCGCGCGCCGGTCGCTCCTCGGGCGAGGCCTGCGGCGCTTGGGCGGCGGCCTCAGGCTCAGCAGGGAGCGCGCCAGCCGCCAGGGCCACGTGCAGCGCCTGCTCGGATGTGCGCGGCAGAAAGTCGTAGCGGAACTGCCCAGAGGCAACCACGCTGCTGAAGCGGGTGTGAAAGTCGCGCTCCTCGCTGGCCTTGTTAATCTCAGCCAGGCCCCAGGCCTCGCTGTCGCTGGGGGCCGCGATGGCCGTCAGCATGCGGATGGGTCGGTCTGCTACTGGGCTGCCCTCGTCGAAGACGGCGCTCTCCAGGTAGCGCGAGAAGGCGATGCGCGGGTCGACCGCCAGGGCGCGCGGCGGGTTGGCGCCACCGCTGTCGTCGAAGAACATCTGCTCCCAGGGGATGGCGTGCAGCGCCGGCGCGTCCGGGTCCAGGTCGAGCCGCAGCCGCAGCGTGCGCCCGCGCGCCCCCGCCGCCGACCACGCCTGCTGGAAGGCCAGCGCCAGCCGGCCCGCAAACAGGCGGTTGAAGAGATCAAGGCCGTGGGCCGCGATCACCGACGGCGCCGAGTCGCCTGGCTCCTCGTAGTCGGCCAGGTGAACCTCGTCGCGCTCGTTGATGCGCCGCCCGCCCTGTAGCCACATCTCCACGCTGTAGATGCCAGAATCCGTGCCGGCCAGGCCCGTGCGCTGCACACGCACCAGCATGTCGTCGATGTTGCTCATTCCGTGCCCTTGCAATGCGTCTCCAACGCACAGTGTAGCGCAAGATCAGGGTGCAGACCGTGCCCATTGGACCACGAAGGCGCGAAAGGCCGCGAACCACCGCGAAGCCAACCCACCGCCCAACTTCACCCCGCGCATCTTCCTCCCCCTGGTCACCCGTCGGTAAGGGCGCCCGAGCCCTTTGGACCACGAAGGCGCGAACCGCCGCGAACCGCCGCGAAACCGAACACGCACGGGTTCGCGTTCGCGCTATTCGTGCCGCTTCGCGCCGTTCGCGGTCCAGACGTTCGCGTCGTTCGCGGTCCAGATGGCTTGGGGGTACAATGCAGCCGTCTCTTCTTACCCCTAGAGCAGAGAGGAACCGCAATGGCGCTCCAGTTTGGCACCTTCGTGCCGCAAGGCTGGCGGCTGGATCTGATCGAGATCGCCGACCCGATCGAGAAGTACGAGGCCATGACCCGCGTCGCCAAGGCCGTCGACGCCATCCCGCTCTACGATTCGATCTGGGTCTACGACCATTTTCACACCGTGCCCCGCATCGAGCAGGAGGCGGTCTTCGAGGCCTGGACGATCACGGCCGCCCTCGCCCGCGACACTAGCCGCGTCCGTATCGGCCAGATGGTCACCTGCATTGGCTACCGCAACCCAGCCCTGGCCGCCAAGATCGCCTCTACTATTGATGTGCTGAGCCACGGGCGGCTCTACTGCGGCATCGGCGCCGGCTGGTACGAGCACGAGTGGAAGGCCTACGGCTACGGCTTCCCCGAGACCCGCGACCGCATGCGCGCCTTCCGCGAGGCTACCCAGATCATGGTCAAAATGTGGACCGAGGAGACGCCCACTTTCGAGGGCGAGTACTTCCAGATCCACGGCCCGATCAACGAGCCGCGAGGCGTCCAGAAGCCCTATCCCTCGCTCTGGATCGGCGGCGGCGGCGAGCAAGTGACGCTTAAGCTCGTGGCCCAGTATGGCATGGCCTCGAACTTCAGCGGCGACCCCGACACTATTCGCAAGAAGTGCGCGATCCTCGCCGAGCACTGCGCCCAGCAGGGCCGCCCCTACGACGCGATCATCAAATCCGCCAACGTCGACATCGTGCTCGTAAAGCCCGGCGACGACCTGGAGCGCGTGACCGAGCAGGCCCGCGCCACCTACGGCTGGAGCCTGGAAGAGCTACAGCGCAAAGCGCTGGTGGGCACGCCCGAGCAGGTGGCCGAGCGCATGCGCCCCATGGCCGACGCCGGGATTACCTACTTCATCACCTACTTCCCGCGCATCGCCTACGACCACGAGCCGCTGCATGTCTTCGCCGAGCAGGTGGCTCCGCTCCTGAGCTAGGACAAACTCGTAAGGGCGCCCCTTGTGGGCGCCCCCAGGCCAGAAATGGGTCGGAAATCGGTGTCGTCTGTGGATAAACTGCCCGGCACAAGGCACTCTATCTAAATGCATTATGTGAAGCGAGTATTCACCGGGGGCCTCTACGCGGGTGCTGCACTCTACAGCGGCGGGCTGCTCGCCTTCGCGCTGCTCTGGAGCTTTGCGCCAGAGGCGACCTGGTGGATCGCGCTTTCCAACGTGTTTGCGGCGCTCTTCTTCATACCCGTGCTCCTGCTGATCCTGATCGCCGCGCTCACCCGCTCGCCGCCGTCCAGCAGCTCGCAGACCAGCCCAACGCCCTAACCTTCGATGTCGATGGCCAGGCGGTCACGGTGGTCAAT
>JAYUYB010000791.1:0-2739 GCA_043752655.1 Chloroflexota bacterium | reverse complement strand
TAAGTTAAGTGCGGGCGATAGCTACTTCAGCTTGGGGATGACGTGCTCGCCGTAGGCTTTGATCCACTCGGCCTGGTTGCGGCCCACGTTGTGGACGTAGATCTGGTTGAAGCCGAGGTCGATAAAGCCCTGGAGGTGAGCGCGGTGGACGTCGAGGTCGGGCGTGATCAGCACGCGGCCCTTGAAGTGCTCGGGGCGGACGAGCTTGGCCATAGCGGCGAAATCCTCGGGGGCGCGCACGTCCTGCTTGGGGAAGTTCATGCCGCCGTTGGGCCACTCCACCAGGGCGCTCTGCATGGCCTCCTGCTCGCTCTCGGCCCAGGAGACGTGGAGCTGGAGCAGCTTGGGCATGGTTGAGGGATCTTTGCCAGCCTCCTTTGCACCAGCGTCGAAGTTGGCGAGGATGGCGCGCAGCTTGTCGGGGGCGGCGCCAGGGGTAATCAGGCCGTCGCAGGTTTTGCCGGCCCACTTCAGTGTCTGGGGGCCAGTGGCGGCGATGTAGACGGGCACCGGCTGCTCGGGGCGGGTCCAGAGCTTGACCTTGTTCATCTTGAAGTAGCTACCGCGATAGCGCAGCTCCTTGCCGGAGAGCAGGCCCTGGATAATCTCGGTGGCCTCCTGGAGCATCTCGAAGCGCACGAGGGGCTCGGGCCACTCGCCGCCGACGACATTCTCGTTGAGCAGCTCGCCGCTGCCGAGGCCGAGCCAGAAGCGGTCGGGGAACATGGCGCCGAGGGTAGCTGCGGCGTGGGCGATCACAGAGGGGTGGGTGCGAAAGCTGGGGCAGGTGACGCCGGGGCCGAAGTCGCCCTTGGTGGCCATGCCGAGGGCGCCCATCCAGCTGTAGGCGTATGCGTTATGGCCCTGGGCAGGCACCCAGGGCTGAAAGTGGTCGGCGGCCATAACGCCCTGGAAGCCGTGCTGCTCGGAGAGCTTGCTGTGCTCGATCAGCTCGCTGGGGTGAAACTGCTCCAAGGCGGCGGAGAGTCCGATCTGTACCACGAGTCGTATCCTTTCCTATCGGCTTGTACAGGGTAGTATACACCGAGGGGCACGGGCTTCGGCTGAAGCCGAGCCCTATTGTTGGCGACAGAAAGCCCGCCTACGCGGGCTGGGCGAGGCCGCGCAGGCGGCCTTCGCGACGATACTAGCGGCGGCTTCAGCCGCAAGCGTGAAGGGGCACAGCGATGGCAGACGCAAAGATCACGATTAAGTATCTGAAGAGCGTGTAGGCGAGGGGCGCCCTCACGTAGCAGGGCGCCCACCAGGGGTGCCCTGCTACGTGAGGGCGGCGGCGATCTCGGCGAGGATAGCGTGCTCTTTGGGGCTCACCTGCTCGCCGCCGATGCCGAAGAAGCCGCCCTCGGCGGCGGCGACCGCCACGGCCTGCGCGAGCTCCAGCAGCCAGGCCCGCAGCTCGCCGGCGAGGGCTGGGGGCGCTTTGAGCGTAAGCAGCGCATTTGCGGCGCGTAGGGCCGCCACGGCGGTTGCGGGGTCGCTCCCCAGCGCCATAATATCCACCTGCTCGATCGCGGCGTCCTCGGGCTTTTTGCCGGTAAACGCCTCGAAGCGTCCTTTGAGGGTGATCAGCAGGGCGGCGATAAGCGGGTTGGCGCGCCGGGTCTCGGCGGCCTGCTCGAAGCTCTTCACGGCGGCCGCGATCTCCTGAGAGATGCCCAAGGGGCCGTTGGGGCTGGCCCCGATCACCGCCGCGATCACCGCCACCGGGGCGCCAACCAGCGTCGCCCACTCCGCGTCGCTGTAGTCGTGTCGCTCGCTCATAAATTTCCTCCCCGTGTGTATGCTGCGGCCCAGCCAAGGCGCAGCAGCTTGACCCAGAGCCAGCCGAGCACGGCCGCCTGCTGTAGGATCGGGGCGGCCCAGCCCGCGCGGCCGCCGAGCGCGCCGTAGGCCGAGGCAATGGCGGCGTGGAGCAGCAGGCCCAGGCCCGCGAGCGCCAGCACGCCCAGCGGCTGCCGAAGCATAGCGCGCGCCCCGGCGCCCAGGGCCGCCAGCGGGCTGGGCCTGCCGCTGGCCACGGCGGCGGCGCGCGCGTACTCGCCCCACAGGCCAACCAGCTGGAGCAGCCCGAGGGCGGTGAGCGTTGCGGCGGTGAGGCCGCCTACCATGCCTACTAGGATTGCCGCGCTGATGGCGAGAACGGCCAGCAGCAGCAGCAGCGCCCCCAGCCCCGTGAAGCCCCAGAAGTAGCGTCGGCAGCCGGGCCAGAACGCGCCGCCCGCCCAGGCGCTCAGGATGCCGCCGCTGAACAGGTTGTAGGCCGCCGCGTAGGCCAGCGCGGCGCCAAGCGTGAGCAGCGACCAGAGGAGGGCAACCGGCGTAACGGCGCCTGCGTCGGCGATGAAGAGCATGGCCAGAGCGTCATTCGTGCCGGCGGCGAGGTCGTCGAGCAGCGGACCGCTGCCGCCCGCCAGGGCCGCCGGCCAGGCCTGGAGCAGGCCGAGCAGCAGTGCGGCGAGGTAGAGCGGCAGCGCCAGCCGCAGCTGCGCCGCACGCAGCAGGCCGTCGCGCAAGGCCTGAAGGAAACTACGCATTGGCTCCTAGACAAGAGTGCCGGGCTGAGTGCTGAGTGCTGAGTGCTAAGTGCTGAGTGGTCGGCAGGCGGGCGCGTGAACGCGCGCCGTGGGGGCGCGCTGCGCCGGCCGCCCGCCTGCGCGGGCGGGTCCGGAGGCGTCGGCGCAGGCCGGCGCCCGGCCGCAGGCCCTGCCGACGCGGTTT
>JAYUYB010000790.1:0-6883 GCA_043752655.1 Chloroflexota bacterium | reverse complement strand
CGGTCCCGCCGCGTCGCCAGCAGGTCTGGGAGCTGCCGGAGATCCGGCCCAGCGTGACCGAATACCAGTACCGGACGGTCGCGTGCCCGGACTGTGGCAGCCTGGTGACGGCCCCGCGCCCGCCGGAGGTGCCGCCGGGCGCCTTTGGTCCGCAGGTGGTCGCGATGGTCGCGGCCCTGCATGGGCGGTTTCGTCTCTCCAACCGTGAACTGGCGGAGTGGTGTGCCCAGGGCTATCAGCTGCCGATCAGCGTCGGCAGCGTGGCGCATCTCCAGCAGGTGGCCAGTGCGGCGTTGGCACCGGCCTATGGCGAGGTGCAGCAGGTGGTGCGGGCGCAGCCGCAGACCAATGCCGATGAGACCAGCTGGCGTCAGGAAGCCAAGCGCGCCTGGCTGTGGGTCGCCGTCACGGCGGTGGCAACCCTCTTTCTCGTCCACGCCAGTCGTGGGGCCAAGGCATGCACCGCGCTGCTGGGCGCCGACTATGCCGGGATTGTCGGCAGCGACCGCTACCGGGTCTATAACGGGATACCGGCGGACCGCCGCCAGCTGTGTTGGGCGCACCTGGTGCGCAACCTGCGCGGGCTCGCCGACCACCACCGGCCCTGGAGCCGCCCGGCGAGCGATCTGTTGGCGCTCACGGAGGTGTTGTTTGGGCTGTGGCAGCGGTTTGGCACCCACCAGATTGATCGTCCGCTGCTCCAAGCGGCGCTGTTACCGATTCAGCAGGCGATGTGGGAGATCGTCACGACCGGGCAGCACGAGACGAATGCGTTCGGCAGCTTTTGCCAAGATGTGCTCCCGCGCTGGGATGCGCTCTGGACGTTTGCGTCTGTAGATGGGGTCGAACCAACGAACAATGCGGCGGAGCGTGCGCTGCGTCCGGCCGTCCTCTGGCGCAAGGGCTGTTTCGGCACCCAGAGTGCGGCCGGCAGCCGGTTTGTCGAGCGGATGCTGACGGTCCGTGCGACCTGTCGCCAACAGGAACGCCCCCTGCTGCCCTATCTGACCGCAGCGGTAACGGCCTATTGGGCCGGTCAACCCGCACCGGTGCGCATCCCAGCAGACACCCCCTGAACGGATACAGAAAAGCCACGACCGCAGGCAACGCACAGATCGAGCATCTGGATGGGGCTAAACTCCTTTGGATTGAAACGCCGAGTAATCCAGGCTTAGATATTTGTGATATCGCAGCTCTTGTGCATTCAGCACACGAACGAGGGGTGCTTGTCGCTGTTGACAATACAACACCAACCGTGCTCGGACAGGGTCCCCTTGCACTTGGCGCGGATTTTTCAGTCGCATCAGATACAAAAGCGCTCACGGGACATTCCGACTTGATTCTTGGTCATGTGGCTGTCCATGATTCGGCTTGGGGAAACAAGCTCCGAGCGTGGCGCACACAAATGGGCGCGGTTCCGGGTCCTATGGAAGTTTGGCTTGCACATCGTTCACTTGCTACCCTAGAGATGCGATTAAAGCGTCAGTGTGGTAATGCCCTGACTATCGCCGAATATTTGCTAACTCGCCCTGATGTGACAAGTTTACGGTACCCTGGTTTGCCAAGTGACTCCGGGCATGAGATTGCTGTTCGACAAATGCAGTTTTTCGGCCCTGTTATCAGCTTTGTTCTTGCAGACCGAAAATGCGCCGAGCAGTTCATAGGTGCGTGCAATTTGGTAATCGAGGCTACAAGTTTTGGCGGAGTGCATACAACAGCAGAACGGCGAGCACGGTGGGGAGGAGATACGGTTGCTGAAGGCTTCATCCGTTTGAGTATTGGATGTGAAGATAGCGACGATCTCATTTCAGACATTTCACACGCACTAAATATGGCAAAACAAGCAGGGTAATACTATAATCTGTCTCCACCCCACTGCGGCCCAATACCGCGTTGCACCTGACCGCCCTACCGGGGCGATTTTGTAGGCCAGAAGTGGCTACAAGCCCTTCCCGACTTAGGTGTTTGTCTGCTGTAGGGCTGCAGGTGAACGCTAGCCGTTAGCAGGATTTTGCGCGTGGTATAATGCGCCCCAGCGGCAACTACAAGCCAGAAGGCGATCCATGGAGCGGCGCGTCGTTGTTACCGGCATGGGCGCCGTGAGCCCCCTCGGCCTCAGCGTGCCCGAGCTGTGGCAGGGCATTGTCGAGGGCCGCAGCGGCGCGGGGCCGATCACGCTCTTCGACCCCGCCGGCTTCGACACGCGCTTCGCCTGCGAGGTGAAGGGCTTCGACCCCACCCAGTTTATGGAGCGCAAGGAGGCCAGGCGCACCGATCGCTTCGTGCAGCTGGCCGTGGCCGCCTCGCAGGAGGCGCTGCGCACCTCGGAGCTCCAGATCACTGCGGCCAACCGCGACGAGATCGGCGTGTTTATCGCCAGCGGCATCGGCGGGCTCGGCACGCTCAGCGAGCAGCTCGATGTGCTGCGCACACGCGGGCCAAGTCGCATCAGCCCGTTCCTGATCCCCGCCATGATCACCAACCTCGCCGCCGGCCAGGTCTCAATCGCCACGGGCGCACGCGGCCCCAGCCTCTGCCTCACCTCGGCCTGCGCCTCCTCGGCCCACGCCATCGGCGAGGCCACCGAGACGATCCGGCGCGGCTGGGCCAAGGCGATCATCGTGGGCGGCGCCGAGGCCAGCGTCACCCCGATCGGCGTGGCAGGCTTCAACGCCATGCGCGCCATGTCCACCCGCAACGAGGGCTTCGAGACGGCCTCGTGCCCCTTCGACGCCGGGCGCGATGGTTTTGTGATGGGCGAGGGTGCCGCCACGCTGATCCTGGAGGATCTGGAGCACGCCCAGGCCCGTGGCGCCCACATTCTCGCCGAGATCGCCGGCTACGGCGCCACCTCGGACGCGTACCATATCAGCAATCTCGCCGAGGACGGCGAGGGCGTGGCGCGCGCCATCGGCCTGGCCCTGCGCCGCGCCGGCCTCGCCCCCAGCGACGTGGACTACATCAACGCCCACGCCACCAGCACCCCCGCCGGCGACCCGGTGGAGACAGCTGCGATCAAGCATGTGTTCGGCGGTCGCGGCAGCGCCCCGCCCGTGAGCGCCAGCAAGTCGCAGCTCGGCCACCTGCTCGGGGCCGCCGGTGCCATCGAGGCGATCATCTGCGTGCTCGCCATGCAGCACAGCCTGCTGCCCGCCACGATCAACCTGCGCCAGCCCGACCCGGTGTGCGACCTCGACTATGTGCCCAACACGCCGCGCCCCGCCGAGCTGAGCGTAGTGCTGAGTAACTCCTTCGGATTCGGTGGCCACAACGTGTGCCTGGCGCTGCGCCGCTTCAAATAACATGGAACTTACATCTTCCGGGAATGTGGTGCGCCAGTAGCTCACGGCCTGGAGGAAGCCTTCCCGGAAGCTCTGGCTAGTTGCATTCACTATGGCAAGCAGGCTCGAAGAATTGATCGGGGTGAGCTTTCGCGATGAGCGGCTGCTCCAGAGCGCCTTTGTGCATCGTTCATTCATGCACGAGCGCCCCGAGCAGATCCCCGGCCTTTCCTCGAACGAGCGGCTAGAGTTTCTCGGCGACGCCGTGCTCAACTTTGTTACCGCCGCCTGGCTCTTTACGCGCTACCCCGCCGGCAGCGAGGGCGATCTCACCGCGCTGCGGGCCGCCCTGGTGAAGACAAGCACGCTGGCCGGCTTTGCGCGCAGCCTCGACTTCGGCGCCCACGTTCTGATCAGTCGCGGCGAGGGCTCGCCCGCCGCCCGCAACCGCCCGCCGCTGCTAGCCGACATCTTCGAGGCCGTGCTGGGCGCGATCTTCCTAGACCAGGGTATCGACGCCGCGCGCGCCTTCGTGCTGCCCTTCCTGGAGCGGCAGCTCGCCGAGATCAGCAGCGGCACCGCCGAGGTAGACTACCGCACCCGGCTCCAGGAGCGCGTCCAGTCCCGCTTCAACCTCACGCCCGCCTACCGCACAATCGGCGTGAGCGGCCCCGACCACCAGCGCGAGTTCACCCTGGAGGTGCTGGTGGGCGAGCGAACGCTTGGCACCGGGGTTGGCCCCAGCAAGCAGGCGGCGGCCCAGGCGGCGGCGCGGGCGGCCCTTGAGCAGCTTGGCCCCGAGGCCTGATGTGCAATAGCCGATAGCCGATCGAGCACTCCATGGCACGTCTCTTGATCACTGGCGGAACCGGCTACCTTGGCGGCGAGTTGCTGCGCCAGGCGCTCGGGTCGGGCCATCAGGTGGCGGCCAGCTACTTCAGCCAGGCGCCGCCCGACGCCAGCCCGGCGGTCTGGGTGCCACTGGATGTGCGCGACGCGCTTGCGGTGGAGGACGCGCTCGACCAGCTGCGGCCCGAGATTGTGATCCACACCGCGTTTCGCCAGGGTGGCCCCGACCTCGTGGCGACCACCGCCGCGGGTGCGGGGCATGTGGCCAGCGCCTGCGCGGCAGCGGGCGCCCGGCTGATCCACATGTCGAGCGACGTGATCTTCGACGGCGAGCGCGAGGGCTTCTACAGCGAGGCCGACGCGCCCGCGCCGATCAGCGACTACGGGGCGGCCAAGGCGCAGGCCGAGCACCTGGTGGCGGCGGCCCACCCCGGCGCCGCGATCGTCCGCACCTCGCTGATCTACGGCTTCGACCCGATCGACCGGCAGACCCAGTTCGCCCTCGACGTGGCGGCGGGCCGACGCGACGACAAGCTGTTTGTGGATGAGTTCCGCTGCCCGATCTACGTGGCGGATCTGGCGGCGGCGCTGCTGGAGCTGGCGGCGCTGCCCTACGCGGGCGTGCTGCACATTGCGGGCGCCGAGCGGGTGAGCCGCCACGAGCTGGGCGGCCTGCTAGCGCGGGCCTGCGGGTTGGATGCGAGCGGCATTCCAGGGGCGCGCAGCGCTGAGAGCGCTGTGCGTCGCCCACGTAACTGTGTCCTAGACATTCGCAAAGCTCAGGCGCTACTGCACACCAAGCTGCGTGGCGTGCGCGCGGTGCTGCGAGCCTTGGGCATGCCCGATGCGTAGCCGAGCGCCAGGAGCACGAGCATGAACAACAATCCAGATGCCATCACCAGCCTGATCGCCGATCTCTGCGGAAGCGACGACTCGCTGCGTACCCAGGCCTCGTTCGGCCTGGGCGTGCTCGGCGAGCCCGCCGTGGGGCCGCTCACCCAGCTGCTGGCCTCGCCCCACTCCGAGATCCGCAAGCGCGCCGCCTGGGTGCTCGGCGTGGTCGGGGCGCCCGCGCTGCCCGCGCTGCTGCGCATGGCCGAGGGCGACGACCACCACCTGCGCATCGAGGCCATCCGCGTGCTGGGCGTGGTGGGCGAGGCGCGCGCGCTAAACCAGCTGCTCGTCGGCCTCACCGACCCCGATGCACGGATTGCCGCCCGTTCGGCGCGCGCCATCGGCAAGATCGGCGACCCGCGCGCCTACCACCCGCTTGTCACTGCGCTCCAGCATCCTTCGTCGGACGTGCGCTACGAGACGTGCCGGGCGCTGGTGGATCTGCGCGTGCCCGAGGCGGTGGCGGTGCTGCGCGCGCGGGCCGATCTCGACAGCTCGCAGACAAGCTGGGGCGCCTCGGTGTCCGAGGCCGCTCGCCGCGCCGCCGACGAGATCGAGAGCGCGTTGGTGGCGCCGCAGCGCGACGAGCAGTTCGCCCGCGCACGCGCCATCCTGCGCGAGCAGCAGCAGCTTGAGCCGGAGGAGTAGCCTACTGCGTGCGCGACGACTTGACCCCGCTCACGATGTACTCGACATACTCGCCAATGTTGGTGGAGCGGTCGCCGATGCGCTCGAGGTTATGGCCGACCCAGAGCAGGTAGGTGCCAGGCGTCACCATCGTCGGGTCGCTCTCCATTACGCGCGTCAGGGTTGCGAGCAGCTGCCCATAGGCGGCATCTACCACGTCGTCCTCGTCCTTGAGCTGCAGGTTGATGCTGGGATCGCGTGAGACGAGGGCGTCGAGGGCTTTGGCGAGCATAGCGCGGGCCGTCTTGGCCATGGTGTCGATGGGGGCAGGCACCCCGCCGGGGACTGGCCCGCCGAAGCGCAGCACAAGCTTGGCAATGCCCTCGGCGTAGTCGCCGATGCGTTCAAGCTCGTCGGCGGCCTGGATAAACGAGCCGACAAGGCGCAAGTCGCCGGCTACTGGACCCTGGGTGGCAATCACGCGCATGGCGTGCT
Organism: Chloroflexota bacterium; assembly: GCA_043752655.1. Taxonomy (GTDB): domain Bacteria; phylum Chloroflexota; class Chloroflexia; order Chloroflexales; family Chloroflexaceae; genus OHK40. The sequence goes on along the minus strand of JAYUYB010000790.1, from coordinate 737 downwards.
GCACAAGCGCATCGGCCGCGTCGTCGATCGCATCGTCGCCATGAATGATGGACTGGGCCTCGCTCACGGCGCCCTGCTGGAGCGCCCAGAGCGAGCGACGGACGGCGGTGTCGCTCAGCTTGCCGAGCGCAAGCAGCTCGCGCTCTAGCTCGATAAGCTCGTGGCGGTAATTGTCGCGCAGCTGGCTCATCTCTCGCGTTCTCCCTCTTTTTTGAGCCTACAGCGGTGGCGCAGCAACTATACCATGCCCCCGGAGGCTTTATGCGGATCGGCTTCGACGGTCGCTACGCTGGCGATCACTTCCCCGGTATTGGGCGCTACAGCCTGGGCCTTGTGCGCGCCCTCGCGGAGCTGGAGCATGGCCACACGCTTGTGCTGATCCTCGACCCGCGCGCGCCCGCTGGCCGCTACGACATGGTGGCGCTGGGCGGGCTGCCAGGCGTGGAGGTGGCGCATCTGGCGGCCGCGCCCTTCTCGCCGCGCCAGCACGTGGCCCTGCCAGCGCTCGCACGCAGGCTGCGGCTCGATCTGCTCCACTCGCCCTACTTCATCAAGCCCTACTTGGGGCTACCTTGTCCGTCGGTGCTCACGCTCTACGACCTGATCGGCTGGCGCTTCCCGCGCACGCTCTCGCTGCGGGGGCGGCTGCTCTACCGGAGCGCGATGGCGTTGGCCGTGCGCAGCTCCGACGCGATCATCACGATCTCGGAGAGCGCCCGCAGCGACATCGAGTATGT
>JAYUYB010000789.1:0-2744 GCA_043752655.1 Chloroflexota bacterium | reverse complement strand
TGGTCTCCTGGTCTCCTGGTCTCCTGGTCTCCTGGTCTCCTGGTCTCCTGGTCTCCTGGTCTCCTGGTCTCCTGGTCTCCTGGTCTCCTGGTCACGTGCGCTCGTCCTGCGTCAGCACCAGACCTTTGGCGCGCGCGCGTACCAGGGCCTCCACGCAGCTAGCGTCGAGCTCGGTGCCAGAGATGCGCCGCAGGATGGCGAGGCCCTCGGCCACCGGGCGGGCCGGGCGGTAGGGGCGATGGCTGGTGACCGCATCGAAGACATCGGCGACGGCCACGATGCGCCCAACCAGGGTGATCTCGTCGCCGATCAGGCCGTGCGGGTAGCCACGACCGTCCAGCCGCTCGTGGTGCTGCGCAAGCGCCTGCCAGGAGTCGCGCAGCAGATCCAGCTCTAGCAGGCCGTTCTCCTGAAGAAACTCTAGGCCATGCAGCGGGTGACGGCGCATCTGGCGGAACTCGGGCTCAGTAAGACCCTTGCGCTTCTTGAGGATGCGGTCGGGCACGCGGATCTTGCCCACATCGTGAAGCTTGCTGGCGATGCGAACGCGGAAGATCGCGTCGTCGGGCAGGCCAAGCTCCTGGGCGATCGCCACCGAGAAATCGCTGACGCGCTGGCTATGGCCGCGCGTGTAGGGATCTTTCAGGTCGATGGCGCCCGTGATCGCGTCGATAATGCGCGTGGAGAGGGCGGCCACGTCGGCGTAGAGCTGCGAGAGCCGGATCACGGTGGCGGCCTGGCCGGCGAGCGAGCCGAACAGCGCGATCTCCTCATCGCTGAAGCTGCGCCCGTCGAGCGGGTTCAGGGCCTGGGCTCCGCCGATGATGCGCTCCTCCACGGCGCCCTGATCGCCGCCCAGCACGATGCGCGGGGCACGCAGCGGCACGCAGAGGATGGCGCGGGTGACGAAGCCGCTGTTCGCGTCGATCTTGCGGTAGAAGCGCGTGTCGGCGCTCACATCGTTCACGACTACCGTCTCGCCGGTGGCGACCACGTGCCCGATAATGCCGTGGCCCGCCGGCACGCGCTGGGCTAGCATCTGCTCGCGGCGCAGGCCCGTGGCCAGGTGCAGCACCAGATCGCCATGGATCGGGTCGCGCAGCCAGATCGAGGTCGCCTCCACCTCTAGCAAGTCGCAGGCGTGGGTCATGATCCGGTCAAGCAGCTCGTCGCGGTCGAGCGTAGTGGTAAGCTGCGAGATCACCTCCACGAGCGCCTGCTGACGGCGCTCGCGGCGCTGGGCCTCGGCGAGCAGGCGCGCCTTCTCCACCTCGGTGACAAGGCGCGAGCAGAGCAGCTCCACAATCGCGAGCTCGTCGGGGTCGTCGGTGGTGTCGGGGGGGAGATTGAAGACCTGCACCACGCCGACGGGGCGACCGTGGAGCTGTAGGGGCACGCAGTACATGGTGCGCAGGCGCATATCGGCCAGCTCGCCGACGCTGCGATCCCAGCGCGGGTCGGTGGCGACATTGCTGATGAAGAGCGGGGCGCTCTGGCGCAGCGTGAAGCCGGCCACACCGCGGTCGGCGTCGATACGCGTGCCCACAAGGCGAGCGCTCTCCGGGCTGCCCTTCACCACCTTGAAGATCAGGACGTGGCTGCGCTCCTCGTAGAGGTAGAGCGTGCCGGCCTCGGCCTGAGTGACAGAGATGATCAGGTCGAGCATGCGATCAAGCAGCTCGTCCAGCTCCGTGGTCGCGGCGATCTTATTCGCCCGCTGGATCACCTCGACGAAGGACTGAAAGCGCGTCTCCCTGGCGGTCATGAGCGACCTCCGCTCGGTAGACGGTGGACGATGGACGATGGACGGTGCCATACCTACCGTCTACCGTCTACGGTCTACCGTCCAGAACTAGCTACGGATTTCAGGAATCCTTGGCTACTCGCTCTGCGCCAGGGCGCGCACGTGGCGGACGAGCTCGTCGGGGTCGCCGGCCAGGGCCACGGGCACGCCGGACTCCTCGGCGATGCGCTGGAGCGTGTAGTCGTCGATGGTGCGCTCGCCCTTGTAGTCGAACATCACGCGGGGCAGCAGCGCGCGCGCGCAGCCGCTGGCGCGCAGCGCGGGGATCACATCCTGGGCCGTGAGCAGGCCGCTCACCGTGACCGTCTCGCCGAAGAAGGCGTTTGGCACGGGCAGCACGCGCACGCTCAGGCCCTCGATCTTGTTGAGGCGCACGGCGACCTGCTGCATCAGCGGGCCAACCAGGGTGCCAGAGACAAGCGCGAGGCTGGTGGGCTGCGGCAGGCGGGCCGGGAGGCGGCGCCGGGCCTTCGCCCACATGTCGAGAAAGTCGCGGACCATGCCGACGCCGTTGGAGTACTGCGGCATGTCGTCGTAGCGGTCGGCGGCGGGAACGGGTCGCCCCGCGAGGATATAGAACTCATCGCTTGCGTAGACAAACGTCAGGCCCAACTCCTCGCGGCAGCGCGCCCCAATCGGCTCAATCAGGTCGATCAGGGCACCGGCCTCCTCGGCGCTGAAGGTGCGCAGGGGGATATCGGTGGCGGCGCCGAGGCGCGAGCAGAAGCCCATCTCGGGGTCGTGGAGCGGAGGAGACAAGGAGACCGGGAGACCGGGAGACAAGGAGACACCTGACGGCTCAAATAGGCGCAGCTCTGTCTCCTTGTCTCCTTGTCTCCTTGTCTCCTTGTCAGTACGAGTGCCGCGTCCTACAATGAGCGCGGTGTGCGAGCGCCAGCTTGGAGCAACCAATGACGGGTCTGGAGCAGCGCCGCCCGAA
>JAYUYB010000788.1:0-15074 GCA_043752655.1 Chloroflexota bacterium | reverse complement strand
GTGGCGCCGACTGCGCAACTCGTCGATCGCCCGCCGCTGGGTAATGGTCAACATCCAGGCTACGATGCTGCCGCTCTCGGCGTTGTAGCGGGCGGCGTGCTGCCAGAGCCGCAGAAACACATCCTGCGTCACCTCCTCGGCGCTGCCGCGGTCTCCCACAATTCGCAGGGCAACGCCAAAAACGAGCCGAGAGTACCGATCGTACAGCGCGCCAAGCGCTGTTGAGTCACCAGCGCCCGCCTGCTCCAACAAATTGTGGTCGGTTTGATTCAGCATCGTCTCACATTGACGCTGCGGTGCGCGCCTGCTCCCGGCTGGCTAGCACTGGTACGCTTCAAGATACGTAGCAGTGCCCCCTATTCTATCTCGTTTGGCGCTCCACGCTGCACTACAAGCTCAAGAGGTCTGACGCTCCGAATATTCGTGGATCGCCAGAGATACAAATCGCGCCCGGCTGCGTATCTTTTTACGAACGCTTCACAGGTTTTGCAAAGGGATTGAACAGAAAGACTGGCTCCATGCGACGGTTAGTGGTGTTCCTCAGCGCGCTCTGCGCGTTGCTCGTGACGGTCGGGACAGTTGCGGCAGCGCGCGATCATTTCCGCGCTCACGCCACCGGCGATCAGGAGGTACCGAAGGTCGTGACCCTGGCGCAAGGTCAGGCGACGTTCAAGTTGACGGCGGACGGCACTGGGCTTGAGTACAAGCTGAATGTTGCCAACCTGGAGGATGTCCGCTTCGCCCACATTCATCTCGCACCCGTCGGAAAAAACGGCCCAGTCGTGGCCTTCCTGCGCGCCGATCGGGTTAATGGCCCGGTGAACGGGCGCTACGCCGAAGGCACGCTCACCGCAGCCAGTCTGATCGGTCCGCTGGCTGGTCAGCCGGTACGCGCACTGCTCGTAGCGATGGAGGCCGGCAACACGTACATCAACGTCCACACCGACGCCCACCCGGCTGGCGAGGTTCGCGGCCAGATCAAGTAGTGCGCTCCGATGGCGCCTGGAGCGGGCTGTACTCGCTCCACGCGCCTCTGGCACACTGTTCGCCGGACGGCAATCGACCACATCCTTGCTTGTACCCTCAACCCACCCGCATTGTTGAGCACGGGTCCTTGATGGTCTGCGTGCGCTGTACATTCGCGACCTGACTGTTATAAAGGGTTGATCAGGCTATGAACACACGCTCGCTCACACTGCTTGGCAGTGCGCTCGCCGCTTTTGTGATCGGTCTGCTCGTGCTGAGCGCGCCGCGCTCGTTCGCCCAGGAGGGCCCCGGCTTGCAAGCAGTGGCTGGGTCGGGGTTTAGCTACCAGGGTCGTCTGAACGACAAAGGCGTTCCCGCAAACGGCAGTTATGATCTGGCGTTTAGACTCTACGCTACACGCCAGGGTGGCGCCCCGATTGCAACCGAGCTTCGCTTCGACAACTACCAGGTGATGAACGGGCTGTTCCTCGTCACGCTCGACTTCAACGGCGAGTATTTCACTGGCGAAGGCCGCTGGCTTGAGGTCAGTGTGCGCGCCGGCGACAGCGCGGGTGACTACACCACGCTCCGCCCGCGCCAGGAGCTCATGCCGACACCCTATGCGCTGTACGCCGGCAAGGCCGGCACCGTTGAGTGGAGCAAGATCAGCGGCATCCCGGCCGACATCACTGACGGCGACAACGACACGCGCTACACCGCAGGCGCTGGGCTTAGGCTCGACGGCACCAGCTTCTCGGTTGACCCGAAGTATCGGCTGCCTGAAACGTGCGCCGCGGGCCAGTATCCCCGCTACAACGGCACGGTCTGGGTGTGCGCGCAACTGAACGACACCGGCACGCCGACAAACTATGCCTATCGCATCGTCGTGGCGAAGAGCGGCGGCAACTACAGCTCGATCCAGGCGGCGCTTGACAGCATCAACGACAACAGCGTGGACATCCGCTATCTGATCTGGGTTGCGCCCGGCATCTATAACGAGCGCGTGGTGATGAAGCCCTGGGTCGACATCGAGGGCTCGGGCGAGTTGGCAACGGAGATCAGGGCGGAGGGCAGCAACAACAGTTTCACGGGCACGGTGGTGGCAGCGAACAACGCCGAGCTACGCTCGCTGACGGTGAAGAGCAGCGGCGGGCCGGGCTTCCAGTATGCGGTGGCGCTGTACAACCCGGCGAATCTCGCCCGCTTCAAGCATGTGAGCGCCGAGGCTTACGGGGCGCCGCGCAGCTACGGGCTGTACAATTATGGCCTGCCGAATGCGTACATCTTCCCGGTGATCGACTATATCACGGTGAAAGCCTATGACGGCAACGAGAACATTGGCATCTTCAACCACTACGCCGCGCCGAAGCTGAGCTACCTGGCAAGCTACGCCTACAATGGCGCGCTCAACTACGGCGTGTACAACCTGGGCGCAAGCGGGGCGCCGGTGGAACCACAGTTCAGCTACCTGGAAAGCTACGCCTACGACGGTGGCAGGAACTACGCTTTCTACAACGTCTATGCCAACCCGACGTTCGATTACGTGAGCGCCTACGCCTATGACGGTCAGTCCAGCTACGGCGTCTACAATGAGTACGCATCGCCGCGATTTGGCCACAGCCAGATCAGCGCCCGTGGCACGGGCAGCTACGGGGTGTACAACTTCAGCCCCAACAACAGCTATGATCGCTACTCCGTCTGGCTGGACAACACGCTGATCGCGGGCGACACCGGCACAATCTACAACACCGCCAAGTTTATCACGTATGTCGGCGGCTCGAAGCTGGCAGGCGGCGCGGTGCAGAATCAGGGCGGCACCCTGAAGTGCGCGGGTGTGTACGACGATGCGTACAACTTCTACACCAACAGCTGCGGCGGCGGCGACGACTACGACAGTGAGGGCTACGGCGACCCATCTCGTGGCGAGGACAACTAATGCAACGCAAGATCCAGTATCTCCTCCTGGCGCTCGGTCTAGCCCTGGGGTTTAGCGGCCTCGTGCGCGCTCAGGAGACGGACTTCAGTAGTGATTGGTGGAACGTGGATGGGAGTGGGGCCGTGAGCGCCGCTGGACCGTATGTGCTCGCTGGCATAAGCGGTCAGGCTGACACAGGGGTGCTCGGTAGCAACGAGTACGAGATCACCGGCAGTTTCTGGGGCGCCGATCAAGCGAAGCTGCCACTTCCCGCAAGCGAGGAGCTGTTCCTGCCGCTCTTGGCTCGGTAGCAGGGCATACGCACGACACTCTGCGACGGTAACGTGGTCATTAGCAGGACGACCCAGACTGGAAATGAGCAGAGCGCTTTTATCCAGCCTGGGTCGTACCCTTTTGGCAGCGATCATTGAGAGGCCCAGGTGCTACTGCGCCCAGCTATGCGCGACCAGCCCGTGTTTGGTGCTACGGCGTACAGCCAGACACGAAACTCGCTGCGAATAGCCGTGTGGCATGCGGCAAGCGGGGTGTCTGGAACACAAAAAGACCCATTCTCGATCACCAGGGCCAGGTGTGGGCCGACGGCGATAATTTTGAGGAACTGCGGCACAAGCCGGCTGTGGAGCGCGCCAAGAAACGTGCCGCCGATCAGCAGCAGCACGATTTGCACAGCCGCCAGGCGTAGCACCCTACGCATACAGATCGCTCATTTCCGCGTGGGGAAGCCGGTTGGGCGGCAGCGCGCTGCGCCCTTAGGCCGGCCGTATGCGGATCTCGTGCTCGCTTACGCCGTCGCTGTGCCGGTAGAGCAGCCGCTGGGCCTGCATGTCCAGCTCAAAGTCGCCGTCGGAGACGCTTACCTGGCAGCCGTCGGGGTACTGCAGGCGCGGCACGAAGATCTCGCTCGGCGCACTCACCGCCGCGTCGTGGCGGAAGCGGTACGTGAACAGGCGCCGCGCCCGGTCGAAGCGCATGCGTAGCGGCGTGCCAGCAGTGGCCATCGCGTAGGGCCGCACCGCCGCCCGCAGCGCCCGCCCGCCAGAGTTGATGTCGCCAGGGTCGCGTCGCTGGTCTGCGCTGTAGAGCGAGAGATCCTCGTCGTTCCACAGGTCGCCGCGCGCGTTGCTGTTGTCCGCCGTGTAGTTCCAGAGCGTCCCACTCGCCAGGGCGTCGTCCAGCGCGCGGAAGCTGCGCGCCATCGCTCGCTCGGCCAGGGCGAAGTTTCCGCTAGCGAAGGCCGTGCGATTATTCAGGTCGAACGGGATGCCGAACTCGCCGATCAGCGTGGGCGCGCCGCCCATCTGCTGCGCCCCGTAGCGCACGTGGGCGCGCAGCTCCTGCGCAAAGTGGCGCTCCACCGCGCCAATCCCGAACACCGGCCCGCGCCGCGTCAGATCCAGCGCTAGCCCCGGCAGGTAGCGCTTCACAAAGAGCGTCACTAGGTCGTACCAGTGCGGCGCGTAGACAATCCCCGGCGCGTCGTCCGGCCCCCACGCTGGCCCCTCACCGCCATACTCGGGCTGCACAAAGATCAAGGCGCCAGGGTGCTCCTCGCGGATAGCTGCGGCGAAGCGGTTGCAGAAGGGCCGCCAGTAGTCGCGCGTAAACTGCACAAAGCGACCGCGCACGTAGCAAAAATGCTGCGGGCGCAGCAGCCGGGGCTGCCCGTCGGCCGCCAGATCCCACACGCCCGCGCTGCGCCACACGCACTCGCGGCCAGGCAGCCACGCGCTCACCGCGCCGGGGTTAACCGTACGGCGCCCCACGCGGCGCGGGCGCAGCTCCCAGACCCACTGCTCCACCGCCTGCGGGTGGCCCGCGCCCAGCAGCAGCATCTCGAAGGGGCTGGGGCGCTCGCCCAGGGGGATCAGGGCGGCGGGCCGGTGCAGCGCGCCGTTGCCGATAAAGCCCGGCATCGGCTCGTTGAACACGTCGTAGCCGATGACGTGGGGGAAGGGCCGCATGCGCGCCGCCAGCCGCCGCAGCGCCCCAAGATAGTGGCGCTGGAGGTAGCCCTGGATCGGCTCGCCATCCACGCGCAGGCCGGGCGCAAAGTCGTCGCCGCCAAAGAACAGCGTGTACATCGTGGCGGCGGCCAGCTTCCAGCCGTTGGTCGGCCAGATCATGCGCGGGAACGGGTCGCCGTGGGTGGCGTGTACGATCGCCGCCCCAGTCTGCTGGAACTTGGTGATGTCGAGCCCTGCGGCCTCGAACGTCCAGCCGGGGGCGCCATCGCCGCCGGAGAAGCGGCTCCAGACATCCTGGTGCGCGTCGATAAACACGAGCATGCCGTGCTCGCCCGCGCGGCGCACGATCTCGACGAGATAGTCGAGGTACTCCTCGTCGTGCTGGCCGGGGCCGGCGTGCTCCAGCGCCTCCCAGGTGACGACCAGGCGCAGGCAGGTGAGGCCCCAGGCGGCCAGACGTTGGAAGTGCTCGTCGGCCTCGGCTAGCGGAAAGGGCCGCCCCACAAACGACACCGCGCGGTGCTCAAAAAAGCCCTCGCGCCGGTAGCTGGCGCCGTCGGGGCTAAAGGGAACTTTGCTAGAGCCGCCGAGGTTCACGCCCCGCAGGATGCGGGTGCGCCCGGCCTCGTCTTTAAGCTGGGCGTCGGCGATCGTGAGCGTCATTCGACTTTCACGTAGCGAATCTCGACGTGGGCGCCGTCCACGAAGGTGCCGCGCAGAGCTTCGAGAAAGGCCGCGTCGGCGCCGCGCTGGCCGAGCAACTCAAGCGTCGACTCGTCGAGGTAGTAGGTGGTATCGCCGGGCTCCTCCTCCTCCAGCTGGTCGATCAGGAGCTTGAGCTGCGTCGGCGTGATCACGCCGAGGTAGACGCCAGTCTCGTTGTTGTAGATCAGCACCTCGCCGATCGCGGGCGGGGCGGCGGGATCGAGCTCGCCACGCGACGCCGCGATGATCTGGCTGCGTTGAGCGCGGCTCATATGCACAGGCGGCGTGTCATCGTGTAGCAGCTTCTCCACCACAATCTGGGCGGCGTCGGGGTGGGCGAGCCGGGCGGTGGCCAGGCGCATGCCCTCCAGGCGGCCCGGCTCGGTCAGAATCTGGTCGAGCTTGTAGGCGATCGTGGAGGGCGTGTTCGCGCGGGCGGCCGCCCCACTTTCCAGCAGGTGATCGCTGTTCCGCTCCTCCTGGCCGGGGATCGGGTCGATGATCAGCATAGGCAGCCCAGCCGCCATGCACTCCGCCGAGGTGAGCCCGCCCGGCTTGCCGACAAAGAACGACGCCACCCGCATCAGGTCGGCCATCTCGTCGGTGAAACCAAGCACGCGGAAGCGCGCGGCCTGCTCGCCGGTAAGCGACGTCACTTCGTCGCGCAGCGCCTGGTTGCGCCCGCAGATCACCACGGCCTGCACGGGGGTGCTCATACGCATAATCTGGGCCACGATCTCGCGCGCGGGGCCGCCGCCAAGGGCGCCCGCCGAGACAAGCAGGGTCGGCAGCTCGGGGTTCAGATTAAAGCGCCTGCGCACCGCCTCCGCGTCAAGCGGATCGCTGAGGCGCGCGCTCACGGGGATGCCCGAGACCGTGATGCGCTCCGGGGCGATGCCGAGCGCGATCAGCTGCATTTTGGCCTCTTCCAGGGCCACAAAGTAGCGGCTAAACACGCGGCTCAGCCACATGCCCTGAAAGTCGTAGTCGGTGGTGACGATGGCGAGGCTGCCGCCGATGCGCTCCTGGCCCATCAGCTGGGCGGCGATGCCGGCGGGCAGGAAGTGCGTGCAGACCGTGATATCGGGGTCGTACTCCTCGATGAAGCGCGCGAGCGGCTGAGTGTTCAGCTCATTCCAGAGCCGATTAATCCCAAGCTCATTCTTAAACGGCGCGTCGTTCGTGTCGTAGAGCCAGCCCACGGCCCACGGGTTATCTTTCGCGAGGGCGAAGTAGGCGTCGGTGGCGGTGGCCTGGTAGAGCCGTGAGGTAAGCTTCAGCGCGTCCTGATTGACGACAGCCACGTCGGGGCGCTCGCGGAAGCGCTGCTCCACGGCGGCGGCGGCAACCTTGTGGCCCGAGCCAACGCTGGCGGAGAGGATGAGCACTTTGGCAGGCATATGCACCTCTGGAAGCGGGACTGTAGCGGCAGTATACCTGAGTTTGCGGGCGGCAGCTCATGCCAGCTCCATGGCCTCGATCTTTGCGATGGCGAAGCTGCGCACATCCTGGCGCAGCTCGCAGAAGGCCTTCAGAAACAGGCCGCTGCGCTCAACAGTCAGGTAGAGTGGGCGCACGGTGCGGGTGGTGGGCTCGGGGGTGCTGCGTGAGCGATAGACGATCAGCAGGGCGCGGCCCTCGGCCAAGGCCTGGGCGATCAGCGTGGGCGGCTCGGGCTCGCTTGTGCCGGGCGGCAGCCCGCGCTCCAGGCGTAGCGCGTCGCCAAGGCTGATCACGCCAAGCTCGGCCATAGTTGCCGCTAGCTGGAAGAAGAGCGCGCGCGTGGCCAGCACATCAGCCATCGCGCGATGCGTCGGCCTCGGCAGCCCAAGCTCGGCGGCAAGCGCGCCCAGGCTGTAGGATTTCCGTCGCAGCAGCCGCCGCGCCAGCGTGAGCGTGTCGATGCTTGGCCCGGCCAGAGGCGGGCGCCCCACGCCAGCCAGCTCTGTAGCCAGAAAAGTCAGGTCGAAGAGCACATGGTGCCCCACCAGAACGGCGCCCAGGGCCAGGCTCTCGACGGCGGGCGCGAGGGCGGCAAAGTGGGGGGCACGAGCTAGTTCCTCGTCGTGGAGGCCATTCACTGCTGCTGCGGCCAGATCGAGCGGGCGGCCGGGGTTCACCAGGCTATCCAGCTGGCCCTCTAACACACCGCCGCACTCGCGCAGCAGGGCGACTTCGGCCACGCGATGCCCCGCTCCAGGGTCCAGCCCCGTCGTCTCCAGGTCTAGGAAGAGCAGCGGCAGCTCCGCGAGCGGAGTGTTCAGATCAAATGTCATGCTGCTCCGTCGGACGGTAGACGGTGGACGATGCCGAGCAGGGCGTACCGTCCGCCGTCCATCGTCCACCGTCCAGGCCGTATCACGGCGCCACCGGCACGCTCTGGGCTACCTCGTCGGGGACGCCGAGCAGCGTGGCGAGCACCCAGCCGCTGATGTCGCGCACGTTCGTCACCTCGTACCAGGCGCCGTCGGCGCTCTTCTGCTTCAGCTCTACAACCTCGTCCAGATTCACGCGGTCCAGCTCGGTGCTGGCCTGGTCGGGGCGCTCGTAGAGCGGGCCATTGGTGAACACCGTAACCACGGCGGCCACGGGCACCTGGGCCTCGGCGGGCACCTGGAGCAGCGTCGCAGAGACCCAGCCAAGCTCGTCGCGCACGGTGCGGACGCGGTACCAAGCCCCGTTGGGCGTGCGGGCGATCAGCTGCACCTGCTCGCCGGCGTTGACCCCCCCAACCACATTCTCGGCTGTGATGATCGGTAGCCGACGCACATTGCCGCCGTTGCCCACGCTCGCCAGGGGGCCTGTTGGCAGCTCGGGCGCGGCGGTGGCGGCGGGTTCGGGCGCGGCGGTGGCGGCGGGCTCGGGGGTGGCCTGGGCGGCGGCGGTGGGCGCCACGGTGGCGATAGCTGTGGGCGCGGCGGCGGCCGTCCTACCGTAGAAGGTCTCGGCGATGCGATTTACGGCGGGGATCAGCAGCTCGGCCTCGGCGCTGCTTGCGCCGTCGGGGCCGCGGGCGATCACGCTGTAGCGCCTGCCCTCGGTGGGCGCTGGGGCGCTGGCGGCGCGCTGGGCCTGGATCTCCGCCTGGTCGCGGCGCACTATGCCACGCGCCTGCTCGGGGTTCAGCCAGGCAAAGGGCTGCCCGTCCTCCAGGAGCTCCACCGTCACCTCGGCGCCGTCCAGGCCTGTGGCCACAACATCCACGCTCACGGTAAGCGGCTCGGCGCGGATGATCGTGGCGTCGGTGACGGCGAGCGAGATCGGCACGACTGTTGGCAGCACGGCGGCGGGCTCGCCAGATGGCAGCAGGGTTAGGATGAGCGCTAGCAGGCCGAGCACGCCCAGGATCGGAACCAGCACGGCCAGGATCTTACCCGCCAACGAGAGCCGGGCAAAGCGCTCGCGCCAGCCGCTCGGCTCGTCGTCGATTGGCAGCGAAGTGTAGTCGATCGGGCCGCCCAGCGCGCTGGCGGCATCCGCTGGTGGGCCCGGCTGGCCGCGCCGGCGGCGCGCGAGCAGGCTCACGATCACCAGAACCACCACCACAAGGACAATCAGCCCGATCACAATGGATGGGTCGAGCGTGCTGAGCAGATCTTGCATGACGAGCGCGTCCCCTGGCTTCAGTGCGCCCGGCCCCGGCCAGCGCATCCCCCGTATAATATGACAATGCTGCCCGTTCTGCAAGGGCGCGTATCGCTCGCATGGCATTTATGGTGTAACCAGTTTAGTGTGAATGCAAAATGCAAAAGGCAAAAGCCGGGCAGGCGAATGCAAAAGGCAAAAGGCAAAAGTCGGGCAGTGTGGCGGTTCAGGCTAGAGGCGGAGCGGATGCCTGTAGGCGCTATGGTATAATCTCGCCACTACGCGCTGCTCTGTTGGATGAGGTGCCTTGTGCAAAGCAAGCGGCAAAATCCAGACGCCCTCACCCCCCCCTGGCACTGGTGCGGCCTGCACCTCACCGTCCGCGGCTTCATGCGCAGCTAACGCTGCCCCCTCCTCACCCTTTCGCCCACCGAATCCTTCCTTTTTGCATTTTGCATTTTGCATGCTATGGAGTCACTATGCCCGACCACATTCTCGTGGCCGTCGCCTGGCCCTATGCCAACGGCCCGCGCCATATTGGCCACGTCGCCGGCTTCGGCGTGCCCGCCGATATTTTTGCCCGCTTCCAGCGCCTGCGCGGCAACCATGTGCTCATGGTCTCCGGCACCGACGAGTACGGCACGCCGATCACGATCGCCGCCGACAAGGAGGGCGTCTCGCCGCGCGCCATCGCTGATCGCTACAGCACCGTGATCGGCGACGACCTCTATAACCTTGGCCTGAGCTACGATACCTTCACGCGGACTACCACCCAGAACCACGCCAGCGTCACCCAGGATATCTTCAAGACGCTCCACACCAAGGGCTACATCTTCCGCAAGGAGACCCTGGGCGCCTTCTCGGCCTCCACCGGGCGCACCCTGCCGGATCGCTACATCGAGGGCACCTGCCCGATCTGTGGCTTTGGCGACGCCCGTGGCGATCAGTGCGATAACTGCGGCAACCAGCTCGACCCGATCGATCTGATCAGCCCGCGCTCGAAGATCGATGGCCAGCCGCCTGTGTTCCGCGAGACCGAGCATTTCTTTCTCGATCTGCCGGCCTTCGCCGAGCGCCTGCGGGCCTGGATCGAGCAGCAGGATCACTGGCGCCCCAACGTGCGCAGCTTCTCGCTCAACTTCATCAAGGAGCTAAAGTCCCGCGCTATCACCCGCGACCTGGAGTGGGGCGTGCCGATCCCTCTGCCCGAGTACGCCGAGCGCACCGACAAGAAGATCTATGTCTGGTTTGACGCCGTGATCGGCTACCTCTCGGCCAGCATCGAGTGGGCCAAGAACCGGGGCACGCCCGACGCCTGGCGCGAGTGGTGGCAGAACCCGCAGTCCCGCCACTACTACTTCATGGGCAAGGACAACATCGTGTTCCACACGGTGATCTGGCCCTCGCAGCTGATGGGGGTGGGCGCCGATGGGGAGTATGCCGGTAGCGCCAGCGGCGTCTTCGCCGAGGTGCCGCTCCAGCTGCCCTTCAACATTGTGAGCAGCGAGTTCCTTACCACGGAGGGCAAGAAGTTCTCCAGCAGCCGCGGCGTGGTGATCTACGTGAACGACTTTCTTAGCCGCTACGACCCCGACGCGCTGCGCTTCTTCCTCACCATCGCCGGCCCCGAGAACCAGGACACCGATTTTACCTGGGCCGAGTTTGTGCGCCGCAACAACGACGAGCTTGTGGCAACCTGGGGCAACCTGGTGAACCGCACGCTCACCAATGTGTTCAAGAACTTCGGCGAGGTGCCCGCGCCCGCCGAGCTGAGCGCGCGCGATCAGGCGCTTATCGCAGAGATTGAGGGTGGCTTTGGGCCGCTGGCAGAGCTGCTCGACGCGGCCCGCTTCAAGGCGGCGCTTACCGAGGCGCTGCGGCTGGCGGCCCAGGTGAACATCTACCTGAGCGAGCAGGAGCCCTGGAAGGTGATCAAGGCCGACCGTGCGCGCGCCGCGACGATCTGGTACGTGGCGCTACGCTGCGTGGACAGCCTGAAAATCTTCTTCACGCCCTGCCTGCCCTTTAGTTGCCAGCGCCTGCACAGCTACCTCGGCTACGACGGCGACATCGCCGGGCCGCTGGAGTTCAAAAGCTACAGCGAGGCGGACGGCCAGAGCCACCGTGTGCTCACCGGCGACTACAGCGCCTGGGGCGGGCGCTGGGAGCCGCCCGTGCTGCCGGTTGGCCAGGCCCTGCGCGAGCCGAAGGCGCTCTTCAAAAAGCTCGACGAGCAGGTGGTGGCGGATGAGCTCGCGAGAATGGGGCTCTAGAAGCGATAGGGGGAGACTGTACAAAGTAAAAAACTGCTGGTATACTCCCTTATGCCAAAGAACCCGCCTGCAAGGCGCATCCACGTTTACACTCCATCCCACTCCCCCTGGCTGCACACGCAGTTCCTGCCAGTGATCGAGCGGATAAGCCTTGTTCGGCGTCGCCTGCGTTGAACGCCGTTTGCTTGAGGAGGTGTTATGAAGGTTGTGCGCGCAGCCATCGCGATCCTGATCGTCACCGTGCTGCTTGGCATCCCAGGGCTCGCCAGCGCCCAGGCCACCGCTGTCTCTGGCACCCTCACGTACCGCGATCGTATTGCCTTGCCCGCCAGCGCCGTTGTGACGGTGCAGATCGCCCAGGTGTTCGCTGATCGCGGCCCGCAGGTGATCGCCGAGCAGCGCTTCACCACCAACGGTGCCCAGCCGCCCTTCCGCTACAGCCTGCCCTACGACGCCGCCCGCATCGACGCGAACGCCACCTACACCGTGCAGGCGAACATTGCGAACGCCGGGCAGACCTATTTTCGTACCAATACGGTCTACCCCGTGATCACGCGCGGCAACCCCACCCAGAATGTGAATATTACCCTGGTGGCTGCGGCGCGCCTGCCCAACACCAGCGGCGGCGCCGAGCCCCTGCTGATCGCCGGCCTCGCCCTGGTCGGTGCCCTCGGACTCTACGGCGTTCGCCGCCGCTTCGCCGGCAGCGAGCGCACCTAGGGGACAGGGGACAGGGTGCAGGACAAGGCAGAACAGGGCGGCAGCTCCCTGTCCCCTCGCCGTCGCGCTGACGCGCGCGGCCTCCGAGCCCGCGCAGGCAGGCTTGGCACTCCTAGCCTGCGGCTTCAGCCGCCAGGCCACAGGCACGCCACACCCGCTCTCAGTCTCCTTGTCTCCTTGCTGTGACGCTTGACTCCCTTTTGCCGTCATAACCTATGCGTGTCTCAACAATTGTCCGCCGTGCTGGTGGCCTAGCGCCGCTGGCGCTGCTGTTCGGCTGGTGGCTCGCCGCCGGCTTTGGCGTGGCCGCGCCTATGTCACAGTCGGCAGCGCCCATCTGCTTCCCCGAGACGGGCTACTGCACCGGCGGGCGTGTCCGCGAGCTCTGGGAGCGCGGCGGTGGCCTGATGGTCTTCGGCTTTCCGATCAGCGCGCTCCAGCAGGAGCTGATCGAAGGGCAGCCCCGCATGGTCCAGTGGTTCGAGCGCGCCCGTGTCGAGCTGCACCCTGAAAACTTGCCCCCCTACGACGTGCTCGTGGGCCGCGTTGGCGCCGAGCTCGCGGGCGCAAGCGGCACCGTCCGCTTCCCGCGCACCGCCCTGGCTGGCGAGTGCCGCCTGTTCCCTGAGACCGGCCAGAGCGTCTGCGGCGAGTTCCTTGCCGCGTGGCTCGGCGGCGGGCTCGACCTAGATGGCGACCCGGCCATCAGCGACGCCGAGAGCCTTGCGCTTTACGGCCTGCCCCTCAGCGAGCCGCGTACCGAGCGCCTCTCCGACGGCCGCCCCTATGTGGTGCAGTGGTTCGAGCGCGCCCGCTTCGAGCTGCACCCCGAGCAGGCCGCGCCTGTTCTGCGTGGCCTGCTTGGCTCTGAGCTAGCCCCCGTTGTGCTCGATCCCCCCGGCACGCCTTGGGCCGAGCCCGCGCCTGCCACGGGCGAAGCCGCCGCGCTGCCCCCCGCGCCTAACGCCGGCGCCCCCCTGCCGCCCACGCTGCCCCCCGAGGCGCCCGCCCGCCTTGTGATCGAGGCCATCGGCCTCGACGCCGCCACCATCCCTGTTGGCGCCGACGAGAGCGGTGCCTTTATCGTCCCCGACCACGAGGTGGGCTGGTATATGCAGAGCGCCACGCCCGGCCAGGGCGACAACATCGTGCTCTGGGGCCACGTGCTTCCCTTCCTCGCGGCGCCCCACCTGCCCGCCCCCTTCGCCCGCCTCAGCGAGCTCGCCCCCGGCACCAGCGTGCAGCTCTACGACACGCTCGGTCGGCCCCACAGCTACGTCGTCACCCAGCAGATTCGCGCCACGCCCGACCAGCTCGGCTACGTCTTCAGCCAGGGGCGCGAGCTGCTCACCATGATCTCCTGCATCGGCCAGGAGGTCTACGCGAACGGCGGGATCGTCGACTACAGCGAGCGCCTGATCACCATCGCCGAGCCGCGCTGATCGGCGTCCACAGCTGGAATGATCCCAGGCGAGGCCCAACGCCCTCGCCTTTTTTGTCGCCGCGAAGGCCGCGCCCCACCAGCTGCGTAATCTGCGCAATCTGCGCCATCTGTGGATGATTACGCCCTAGCAATCGGAGTATGCCCATGCCCACGACCCAGCGCC
Organism: Chloroflexota bacterium; assembly: GCA_043752655.1. Taxonomy (GTDB): domain Bacteria; phylum Chloroflexota; class Chloroflexia; order Chloroflexales; family Chloroflexaceae; genus OHK40. Next base: position 1,318 of record JAYUYB010000788.1, on the reverse strand, counting down.
GTGTCGCTCCCCTCATACTCCTGCTACGCCTGAGCGCCCTGATTCTGCTCCTGCTTGCGGCGACTCCCGCCGCCGCGCGCGTGCCCATCGCCGCCCCCAGTGCCGCGCCCGCCCAGACTGCCACGCTCAGCAGCAGCCGCGTGGTCAATCTGCCGATGCTGCGCGCGGCGGCCCCGACAACGCCCCCGCCGCCAACGAACAGCATCAGCGCCGACCTCTCGCTACGCCCGGTGCCCTTGGAGGAGGTGCAGCGCGGTCGCGATATCTCCACAGAGTTCCGCTACACCAACACCGGCGCAACGCGCATCAGCTCGGCGATCTTTAGCGTCTTTTACCCCCAGCGGCTCAGCATCTTTGATAACACCGATCTGGCGCGGGGCGACTTCCGGGTAAACCACGACGCCACCCGCGTGATCATTCAGGTCTTCAACGTGGCCCCCGGCGAGACGCGCCGTGGCCGCGTGAACTTCTTTGTGCGGCGCGATGCCGGCGAGGGCGAGCGGGTCGGCCTCTTCGCCACCTACGAGTGCCAGACAATTGGCGTGCTCTGCCGCAGCAACCTCGCCGAGCTAGAGGTGATCCGCAACGACGACGAGAGCGGCGGCCAGGGCGGCACGTTTAGCATGACCGTCTCGCCCGACCGAGGCCCCCCGGCACGGCCCACACCTTCACTGGCGGCTTCTTCAGCCCCGGCGAGGATATCGCCACCTGGCTGAATTCCACCACTGGCACGTACCCGCTGCCGATCACCGCTAAGGCTGACTCAAACGGCAATGTTCGCATCGTTTATGGCACCGGTGGCCTCGTGCCGGGCTTCTATAGCCTGGTGGCGCATGGCAGGCGCAGCAGCACCGAGGGCGTGGGCGCGTTCATCGTCACGGGGCCTGGTGTTGGCGCTCTGGCAACCTCGGCGCTCGTGAGCGGAGGCGTGGCGCTGCCAGGCGCAAGCCTTGAGCTGCCCAGCGCGTACCCGGCCCAGGCTGTTGGCGAAGGCGGCGTGGCAGGCACAGTCAGCAACGCGGCCGGGCAGGGCGTGGCCGGTGTGCCGATCGAGGTGCGCTCCGCCGACGATACGCTTGTCGCCACAGCGTGCAGCCGCGCCGACGGTGGCTACTTCGTGCCAAGCGGCCTGATAAGCGGCCAGTACGTGGTGAGCGCGCGGCCCCGCGAGTCGCAGGATGCGGCGCTTCAGCTCTACGGTGCTGCCAGCAGCGGCCCTGTTGTGGTGACGGCGCCCGAGCTTACGCGCGGCGTGAACCTGACCCTGCCGGTCGCAGGCGGCATTCAGGGCATCGTGACGGGCAGCGGGCAGCCTGTG
>JAYUYB010000787.1:0-6907 GCA_043752655.1 Chloroflexota bacterium | reverse complement strand
AGCGGGCCGCCCTTACGAGCGGCAGCCCCGACACGGTGGCCACCACAGGCCGCTTCGTGATCTTGCCAGGTGCGGTGAACGCCATCCCCAGCGCGGCCACGCTCGAGATCGATGTGCGCGATGTGGCCGCCGAACCGCGCGACCGGGCGCTCGCCATGATCGACGCGGCGGTGGAGGAGATCTGCGGGCGGCGCCACGTTACCTACGAGCTGCAGCGGCTTAACGCCGACCCGCCCGCCGCCAGCGACCCGGCCGTTGTCGCCGCGATCATCACCGCCTGCGTGGGGCTTGGCATGGGCTACCAGGTGATGGTGAGCCGGGCCTACCACGACAGCCTGTTTATGGCGCGCCTCGCACCCACGGCGATGATCTTTATCCCATGCCGGGGCGGCGTGAGCCACCGCGCCGATGAGTATGTCGAGCCCGATCAGATCTGCCAGGGCGTCGCCGTGCTCGCCAGCACGCTGGAGCAGCTGAGTAGCTAGCAGGACGATGGACGGTGGACGGTGGACGGTGCTTCGCCAACCCGGGATGCCACAGCGCTTGTCTGGATCACTACCCGGTACCGTCCACCGTCTGCCCTACAATGGGCTGCGGTCGGCCTTAGCTTCACTGGTAGCGTCGACCGGGCGCTCGGCCTTGGTGGGGCTCTGACGGACTGGCTGCATGCCCTGGCCCACGGCCTGAGCATCCAGCTCCGCGTCGGTGGCGTTGTCCGCGCGCAGGGTGGCGCGCTGTTCGTGAGCCTGTACCTCCTCGACCGCGCGCCGGTCGTCGGCGCTCTGGGGCACGGCAGGGTAGCTGATATCGGTCTCCTCGTTTATACGCCCGCGCCGCATCTGGGCCACGGCCCACACGCCGAGCATAAAGATGATGCCCGCGACGGCCAGCACCAGCACGAGCCCAAAAATAATCGAGCCGGCCCCGAAGCCGGTACCGTTGGTGTCCATGAGACCTCCTTCACACGCTGAGTGAACCTTCGTTGTGTCATTTCTACTCAATGCAAGATCGTTGCCAGTACGCCTATGTGGACAACTTACTATCAGCCGACGACCCTGGCCGATGCGCTCGAACTGCTCGCCGCGCACCCTGCCGCCCGCGTGGTGGCTGGCGGCACCGACATGCTCGTGGAGCTTGGGCGCCACCTTCGCCCCGCCAACAGCCTGATCGACATCTCACGCGTTGCGGGGCTGCGCTACGTGCGCCAGGAGGGCGAGGAGATCGTGCTTGGCGCCCTTGCGACCCACAACGACGTGATTAGCTCGACGCTGTGCGTGGCCGGCGCGCTGCCGCTGGCGCAGGCCAGTAGCGAGGTGGGCGCTCCACAGATCCGCGCCCGCGCCACGGTGGCGGGCAACCTCGTTACGGCCTCGCCCGCCAACGACACGATCACTGCGCTCGTGGCGCTGGACGCCGCCGTGACGCTGGTGGGGCAGGCTGGCGAGCGCACGCTACCCCTGCGCGACTTCTACCTCGGCGTGCGGCGCACGGCCCTGGCGCCCGGCGAGCTGCTGCGCGCCATCCGCGTGCCCGCCCCTGGCCCGCGCCGCCGAGGGATTTTCCTCAAGCTCGGCCTGCGCCGCGCCCAGGCGATCAGCGTGGTGAACGTCGCCGTGGTGCTAACGTTCGATAGCGACAGGCCGGACGCGACAGTGACAGAGGCGCGCGTGGCGCTCGGCTGCGTTGCGCCCACAATTGTGCGCGCCGAGGCGGCCGAGGCCGCGCTCCAAGGCCAGTCGCTCGCAGTGATCAACGCGGAGGCCATCGGGCACCTGGCCGTCGCCGCCTGCGCCCCGATCAGCGACCTGCGCGGCTCGGCGGGCTACAGGCGCACGGCGGTGGCCGCCCTGGTGGCCCGCGCCATCACGCGCCTGGCCGCAGGCAGCGAGGCCGAGGGGTGGCAGGAGCGGCCAGTGCTGCTGGAGAGGGGGGGCGTCTGGACCGCGAATGACGCGAATGAGGCCGCGAATGGCGCGAACGCGAACAACGCGAATGGGGAGGTCTGGACCGCGAATGACGCGAATGATAGGGTGCGTGCGCTGGTGAATGGGGCTAAGGTGGCGCTTTCGGCGGGCAAGACGCTGCTAGACGCGCTGCGGGAGGATGCGGGGCTTACAGGGACGAAGGAGGGCTGCGGTGAGGGCGAGTGCGGCGCCTGCACGGTCTGGCTGGATGGCCAGGCGGTGATGAGCTGCCTGGTGCCCGCCGCGCAGGCCCACGGCCGCACTATAACGACGATTGAGGGGCTGGCGGCCCCCGACGCGACGCTGCACCCGCTCCAGGCGGCCTTTATCACTGAGGGCGCTGTGCAGTGCGGCTACTGCATCCCCGGCATGCTTATGGCCGGCGCACGCTTGCTGGAGGAGCACCCCGACCCCGCCCTCGGCCAGATCCAGACCGCCCTGAGCGGCAATCTCTGTCGCTGCACCGGCTACAGCAAGATCATCGCGGCGGTGCGGGCGGCGAAGAAGCGTTTGGACCACGAAGGGCGCGAAGGACGTTTGGACCACGAAGGGCGCGAAGCATAGCGAAAGGCGCGAACGCGAAACCGTGCAGGGCACGCATCCGAGCGGACGTGGCCGGTTTCGCGGTGGTTCGCGCCCTTTCGCGCCTTCGTGGTCCAAACGTCCTTCGTGGTCCAAACGTCCTTCGTGGTCCAAACGTCCTTCGTGGTCCAAATGGCTCGGACGCTCACGGCCAGCGCGCCACGATGCTGCCGGTTGCGAGATCCACGCTGTAGAGCTCGTCGGTGGCGAGCAGCAGCTGCTCACGGCCCCACACCACGCCGTGCATGTCGTCGCTGGGCTGCTCCACGCCGAGGGCCACGCGCACACGGCTGGTGCCGTCGCGCAGGCTGATCAGCTCGTACACAAGCGCCTCTGGCTCGGCGTGCTCCTCCAGCAGCGCCACGGCGTCGCCAACGATGGCGGCAGCGAAGGTGCCTGAGTCGGTGGCGCTGTCGAGCGGGTCGGTGGCCTCTAGCACGCGCTCCCAGCGCCGCGCGCCGCTCTGTGAATCGATGGCCCAGAGCTCGTAGCGTGCGGAGCCGCGGCTGCGCTGGGCGAGCAGCAGCAGCGTGCCGTCGGCGGCGGCGAGCGGGCGGAGCGTGTAGTCCTCCGAGGCCAGCACGACGCGCACGCCCTGGGGCTCCACCGCCACGATCTGCGCGCCGTCGCTCAGGTAGAGCGTGTCGCCGGCCCAGAGCGTCTGGTCCTGATCGTAGTCGAAGTCGCTGAAGTCGTTGAGGTAGGTGCGCCCGCCCAGGGCGCCCGTGGCGCTGTCGAGGCTGAGCAGGCAAGGCGGCGATGAGCCGACCAGCCAGATCAGCAGGCGCCCGCGCGGCTCGCGCTCCACCCAGTCGTAGTAGCTTGGCGAGGAGAACGAGTCGCTGCGGTCGCGGTCGGGGCACTCGGGGCTGAATGGCGCCTGCTCGGCGCCGTCGGCGGGGGCGAAGCGGCGCAGCACCGAGCCGCTGCGGTCGTCGGCGCGCGAGTCGGGCACGCCGATCATGCCGCCGGCTTCGACGATCTGGCGCGTGGCCTCGCGCAGCCGCGTGCTCCAGCGCGGCGCGCCTGTGGCTAGGCTGAAGGCCTGGAGCTCGCCATCCTGCGGCAGCGCCACCACCACGTCGCCGAAGACGCGCAGACAGTCGGCGCAGATGCTGGCGCTGATCGCGTCGGTGAGCGGCGCCTCCCAGACGAGCTCGCCAGTGGCGCGGCTCAGGCCGAGCAGGCGCGACTCCACGGCGACCACGACCGTCTCTGCGCCGTAGGCGATCGACCAGGCGTACTCGTTGCCTTCCGCGCTGAGCGACGGGCTCTCCCAGCGCACGGCGGCCTGGTCCGGGCTGAGGTAGACAAGCGTGCTGGTGGAGCGATCATAGTTGCGGCTGGCGAGCAGCACATCTGGGATGCGCGTGTCGGTGTCGAGCAGGATGGGCGCGCGTGGCGTGAAGCGGCGCCCCGGCGCCACGCTGCCCTGGATCGCCTGCGGGCGGGGCGTGGCGGTTGGCCCCACAGCCACAACTGGCGCAGTCTCTGGGCTGAGCACGCGGCCCGCCAGCACATCCCAGCCGAGCCCGAGCAGCGCCAGAGTGAGCGCAGCGCCGAGAGCGGTGCCCGCAAGTAGAGCGACGATAGCGAAGATACACCCGCGCCTGGCCAACGGCCGGCGCCCGCCATGCTCGACCCCCATAACGTCCTCCCCCTGCGTTGACGCGGACCGCCCCCAGTGCAATAATAGCAGTTAGCCCAAACAGCCATGCGCCGGACATGTTATCCGCAGATGACGCAGATTACGCAGATTTCCGGCCTAATGATGGCCCGAACGGCGCGCTGCTCCGAGCCTGTACCCTGTACCTTGTCCTCAGATGACGCAGATTTCCGGCCTAATGATGGCCCGAACGAGCCTGTGCTCTCCGCCCCTGTACCCTGTACCCTGTACCCAGTACCCTCATATGAACACACTGATCGGCGCCTCGCTCCCGCGCCCCGACGCGCTGGCCAAAGTGACGGGCGCCGCCCGCTACCCCGGCGACCTTGTTCGACCCGGCATGCTGCACCTCAAGGTAGTGTTTGCCGGCCGGCCGCACGCCCGTATTCTGGCAATCGACGCCGACGCTGCTCTGGCCCACCCCGGTGTGGTGGCCGTGCTGACCGCCGCAGACGTGCCGCATAACGCCTATGGGCTGATCAGCGCCGACCAGCCGGTGCTCTGCGGCGATGTGGTGCGCTTTGTGGGCGACAGAGTGGCGCTGGTGGTCGCCGAAAGCCGTGAGGCCGCTGAGGCCGCCGCCCGCCTGGTGCGGGTGAGCTACGAGGAGCTGCCCGCCGCCGTGGAGGCCCGTGCGGCAATGGAGCCGGGCGCGCCCCTGGTTCACGCCGCGCGTGGCTCGAACCTGCTGGCCCACTGCCCGATTCGCAAGGGCGACGCGGAGGCCGCGCTGGCCAGCGCCGACCTGGTGCTGGAGGGCGAGTTTAGCACGGGCTGGCAGGAGCACGCCTTTTTGCAGCCAGAGGCGGGGCTGGCCTACATCGACGAGCAGGGCCGCGTGGTGGTGGAGACGGCGGGGCAGTGGCTGCACGAGGATCGTCGGCAGATCGCTGAGGTGCTGGGGCTGCCCGAGGAGCAGGTGGTGGTGCGCTACGCCGCGATCGGCGGGGCCTTTGGCGGGCGCGAGGATCTGTCGGTGCAGCACCTGCTGGCGGTGGCGGCCTGGCGCCTGCGCCGCCCCGTCACGATCACCTGGACCCGCGAGGAATCGATGTTTGGCCACCACAAACGCCACCCGGTACAGATCCGCTGCCGCTGGGGGGCGATGCGCGACGGGCGGATCGTGGGCGTGAGCGCGGAGGCGGTGGCCGATGGCGGGGCCTACGCCTCGACGAGCCAGGAGGTGATCAAGTGCATCGCGCTGTTCGCCACGGGTTGCTATGAGGTGCCTCACATCCATGTAGACGCCTACGCCGTCTACACCAATAACGTGCCGTCGGGCGCGTTTCGAGGCTTTGGCGCGCCGCAGGCCCAGCTGGCGAGCGAGGTGATGGTGACGCGCCTGGCCTACGCCCTGGGCATGGAGCCTGTGGAGCTGCGGCGGATTAACCTGTACCGCGAGGGCAGCCTGGAGCCAACCCAGCAGCCGCTGCCGCCGGGGGTGAGCGTGCGTGCGTGCCTGGAGGCGTGCCTGGCTGAACACGACAAGGAGACAAGGAGACAAGGAGACAAGGAGACAAGGAGACAAGGAGACAAGGAGCGCTCATCGGCGCCGTCAAGTGTCTCCTTGTCTCCCGGTCTCCCCAGCGAGCGCAGCGAGCGATTCTCCTTGTCTCCCGGTCAGACGCGCCGCGCCTGGGGCATCGCCTGCGGGATCAAGAACCTGGGCTACTCGTTCGGCTACCCGGAGCAGGCGACGGCGACGGTGGAGCTGTTTGGCGCGGGTGTGATCGAGCGGGCGCTGCTGCGGGTTGGCGCCGCCGACGTGGGCCAGGGCGTGCATCTGATCCTGCGCCAGATCGCGGCGGAGGCGCTGGGCGTGGCCTTCAACACGGTGCAGATCAGCGCCGACGATAGCGCCGAGGCGCCCAACGCAGGGTCGGCGTCGGCCTCGCGCCTGACGCTTATGGCCGGGCGGGCCGTGCTGGATGCGGCCACCGCCGCGCTGCGCGAGTGGGAGCAGGAGGAGCGACCGGCGCGGGCCACCGTGAGCTACCGCGCGCCGGAGACCAGCGCGCTCGACCCTGAGACCACGGCGGGGCGCCCGAACTACGCCTACGGCTATGCGGCCCAGGCGGTGGAGGTGGAGGTGGACGTTGCGACGGGGGTGGTGCGGGTGCTGCGCGTGATCAGCGCCCACGACGTGGGGCGGGCGGTGAACCGGCAGCAGGTGGAGGGGCAGATCGAGGGCGGGGTGGCGCAGGCGCTGGGCTACACGCTGATGGAGCAGTTCCAGATGCGCGAGGGGCGCGTGCTCACACCGGGGTTCAGCAGCTACCTGCTGCCGACGATTCTCGACACCGCGCCGGAGATCATCGCCGTGGTGCTGGAGCTAGCCGACGCGGAGGGGCCGTACGGGGCGCGCGGCGTGGCCGAGCTACCGCTAGTGCCGTTTGCGCCTGCGGTGGCCGCCGCCATCCACGCCGCCACGGGCGCGTGGGTGAGCGACCTGCCGTTTACGCCGGAGCGCGTGCTGGCCGCGCTTGAGGCTGCTGGCGCGGAGTAACGTGGCGGGTTGATCGCGCCTAGCCCCACGCACCGCGCCCGCGGGGTCCGCTACACGGCGCGGTTGGACGACCTATGCTTCCGGTGGGATTTCTCTTGTAATGTCAGAAGTTCCCTCTTCAAAATCTACTTTTTCGTAGAGCTCTTCAAGTTTTAGCATGCACTCGATTGACTGAATATGCATAACGGC
>JAYUYB010000786.1:0-2750 GCA_043752655.1 Chloroflexota bacterium | reverse complement strand
GCGTTCGGGCGGCGGCCCAACAAAGCGATCCACGCGCTCGGCCTGAAGGCTGAGCACGGCGCGCACGCCGAGGGCGCTGATCGCGGGCCACTGCTCCGGGTCGAACTGCCCGCCCACAAGCAGCAGCGGTGTGATCTGTGAGATGTTGATGCCAAAGAGGCGGCGCAGCTTGGCGCGCAGGTAGGCTCGCATATGCTCCGGTGCTCCATCTCATCTACAAGCGACGGTAGACGGTAGACGGTGGTCTGAGTCCGGAACCCTACCCCGTGCAGCAACGCTACCGTTTACCGTCCACCGTCTGCTACGCCCATGGTACCACAAGCCCCAGCCTACACGCTTCTGGTGTACAATAAGAGCCGATGTTCGCCGCCTCGGGGGCACCAGACCGCACCGAGCTTGTATACCATGCTATGTGGCTCTTCCGCAAAAGCCTCGATCTTAGCCGAGCCACGCTGCGCCCCGTCACCGCCGCTGATCTCACCGCCATCTCGCGCCTGCTGCGCGACGGCAGCCGGCGCTACTACGGGCTCAGTGGGGGCGACTTGCCTGCGCTGCTCGCCGACCACCACGGCGTGGCCCTCGACGCGGGCGGCGAGCTGTGGGGCGTCGCTCTCACCAGCCGCCCCGCCGAGACCACCTCCTGGCTGCGGGCCCTCGCCCTCGCCGAGGGCGTCGAGCTGCGCGCAGCCACCGATCTGCTGCTCCCCGCGCTGCACCGCGACCTGCACGAGCGCGGTATCGTCGGCGTCTACTACGGCGGCGACGAGGGCGCCGATAGCTGGCTCACCCCAGCGCTGCGCCAGCACGGCTACCTCGACAACACCGAGGTGATCGTCTACGAGAAGCAGCAGCTCGACATCCCCGATGGTGGCAATCCCCATGTGCAAGTTCGTCCCGTCGCCGCCGTTGATCTCCCTGCGGTGCTGCGCATAGACCGGGCCTGCTTCGAGGCCCAGTGGACCAAAGACGACACCGTGCTCGGCCCGGCGGTGGGCCAGGGTCAGTACTTTGTGCTTGCGGAGCTAGAGGGTACGGCGGTGGGCTACGCCTACGCCACCACCCACTTCGGCGCGCGGCTGGTGCATCTGGTGCGGATCGCCGTCGACCCGGCACGGCGCAACCAGCAGATCGGGGTGCGGCTGCTAGCCGAGCTTACCGCCTACGCCGACGAGCTTGGCGCCACCCTGATTACGCTCAATACCCAGGCCTACAACCTGAGCGCCCAACGCCTCTACCACTGGTTTGGCTTCCGCACCACCGGCGAGCGCCAGCCCGTGCTATCCTGCCCACTCTGAGGGAACAGAGGACAGGGGACAGGGAACAGGGCCGCCGTACGTCAACGACCTGACTCATAGTGTACGGACGCGCTATAGCGCGTCCCTCCCTGCCTCACTCCTGTAAACGGGGAAATCATTGCCACCAAAGCAACACCCAAACGACTGGGATCGCCTGTTCCGAGCTGGGGCTCCGCGCCGGGGCGGGCCAATGCGCGCCCTCGCGAACCTTCTGCTGATCGGCACCACTGTCGGACTGCTGGTTGGCGGCACCTTCTTTGCCCTGCGCTTTGGCCTTGAGCGCGCCCAGGCAAGTGCCGCCCTCACCGCCGAGCAGATCGGCACCACCAACGCCCAGGTGCTCACCACCCGCACCGCCCGCGCCCTCGAAGGCACCGCCACTGCCGCCGCCGTTGTCGTGGCGACGCCCACCGCCGCGCCCGCGCCGCTGCTCGGGCGCGGCAGCGTGCTCGCCGGCGGGAACCTGCGCAGCCAGCCCGCTGTCGCCCCCGAGACAGTCATCGGTCAGATCTGCACGGGCGACCAGGTGGATTTCCTGGAGCAGCGCAGCGATGCCGACGGCGCCCTCTGGTTCCGCATTCGCCTCACCCAGACCACGACCGACTGCACGCCCCAGCGTGTTACCATCGGCAGCCTCGGCTGGGCCAGCAGCACGCTGCTCTCGCCGGTTACGCCGTGACCAGGTGACGTGCGCTCGCTTCGCCCGCGCTGACAGGGTGACCGGGTGACATCTATCGGCACCGTGAGGTGTCTCCCTGTCTCCTTGTCTCCCTGTCTCCCTGTCTCCCGGCCACCCCTTCATACACCCGCAGCGTCCCCAAAGCCGTGCGGCGCCACGAGAACTCCAGCGCGCGGCGGCGGCCACGCTCGCTCAGGCTGCGGCGCAGCGCGGGGCTGCACAAAAGCCGCGCAAGCCCCTCGGCGATCCCCGCGCTGCTGTATGGGTCCACGGTGAGCGCCGCGTCGCCCACCACCTCCGGCAGGCTAGAGGCGTAGGCGCAGAGCACCGGCGCGCCGCAGGCCATCGCCTCCAGCGGCGGCAGCCCGAACCCCTCGTAGTACGAGAGAAAGGCGAAGACTGTAGCCCCACTGTAGAGCGCCGGCAGGTCGCTGTCGTCCACGTTCGGCACAAAGCGCACCGTCGCCCCAAGTCCCTTCTCCTCCACCAGCGCCCGCAGCTCGCCGTCGTTGTGTGCGGCGTGCCCCGCGATCACCAGGACCGTCCTCTCCCTGTCTCCCTGTCTCCCTGTCTCCGCCCGCCTCAACCACGCGCCCCCAGCCCCGCACCAGCCGCTCCAGGTTCTTGTGCGGCTTGTTCGAGCCAACATAGAGCACATAGCGCTCGGGTAGCCCGTGGCGCACCCGTAGCGCCGCGATCGCCTCTTGGCTTTGCGGGCGGAAGCTGCGGCCAGCGGCAAGCGGCGTAACAACCACATGCCCCGGTTTTGGCTTGTA